>NZ_JBNPOJ010000015.1:0-41988 GCF_050315115.1 Peptoniphilus sp. SGI.035 | reverse complement strand
TTTTTAAATACAAGAAGATAAATTTATTTTTCTTTTAATATATTATATGACACTCATTTTTCTCTAGACTATAAATTTAAATTTTACATTATTTGCAATTAAATTTTTGATGATTTATAATTTTGTTAAACCTAGGGATTCCCTAGGATATAGGAGGTAATATGAAAGATATAATTATTATAGGAGCTGGTCCTAGTGGTGTAAGTGCTGCCCTTTATGCAAAAGCAAGAGGAAAGGACATCTTAATTTTAGAAAAAGAGCAAATTGGTGGAATAATTGGTCATGTGTCTAAAGTAAGTCATTACGCATCTGTTGATAAAAATGAAACAGGCGAAAGCTTTAGAAAAAAATTGGAAGCTCAACTTAAATATTCTAATATAGAAGTGGTTTATGAAAAGGCTATATCTATAAAAAAGGAAACTGATAAATTCATTATTGCCACTGACAAAGATACTTATGAAGCTAAAAAAGTTATTTATGCAGCAGGCTCTAAACTTAAAGAACTTGAGGTAGATGAAATTAAATCTTATCACTGGCCTTTTGGGAAAGAAGATTTGCTAAAAGATAAGCTAGTAATTATTAATGGAGGTTCCGATGGAGCAGCTAAGGAGGGTCTATATATTTCAAAATTTGCAAGAGAAGTTCATATAGTCCAAGATAAAGATAAGTTACTTTGCATCGACGAATTTAAAAAGAAAATTGAAGATAGTTCAAATATTATAGTTCATACTAGTGAAAAGATTGTAAGTAAAGTTTCAAATTCTGAAATAAAATTATCTTCAGGAAAAACAATTAAAGATAAAGATGAAATCTTAGTCTTTGTTCAAATTGGTCAAAGTGGAAACTCAGATATTTTAAAAAACTTAGAAAACTTTGATTTAGAAAATAGTTTTGTAAAGACTGATATAGAAAGTACTATTGATGGCCTTTTCTTTGCCGGAGATATCAGAGTAAAGTCTGTAAGACAAGTATCTACAGCTGTATGTGATGGAACAATAGCAGGCATTAAGGCAAGTCAAAGCTTGTAATAAAAAATTTATTTATGCTTTAAATTCAAAGATTAGAAACTTTTTAATAAAAATTAATTATATTTCAAAGAAAAAATCGACTTACTTATATAAGTTTGCCGATTTTTTGATCTTAAAAAATATCAGCCCAACCTATTAGGAGGAGCTGACACAAAACTTTTTACATTATATAATTTACATTTTATTTACTATATATTTCTTTCTTTTGAACCCTTTCCTTTTGCAATAATTTCTCCCTTTATTTCAAATTCTTTAACTTCGCCACCATCAATATTAAAACTTATAACTCCATCGCCCCTTGTTTCAATATTTTCTCCGACAAATAATTTTTCTATTATTGCACCTTCAAGCACGCTTATTCCATCTGCTTTTAAAGTTTTTATAACGCCTTTTACAAGTGTTTCTCCTTCTCCACCAAAGGTTTCAACTGATTTAGTAATAGTGATTTCCCCTACTGGTTTTGAAAATTGCATACCAATGGATCCGTCTCCAACAGTTTTTATTGAATAAAATGTGGCATTATTTATAGTACCGTCGTATTGGTTAAATCCTCTGGCGCCTTTACCATAAGTTTCAATTGCTTTGTTTGCAAGGAACTTTTTAACTGTTCCAAAATTTACAAATCCGATACCACTTGAGCCATAGCTAATTACTTTTTCATTTGTTGTCCAATCATCCACAACTCCCCATACATCAAGAACCATATCGTTGTTTCCATATGTTTTAACAACTCCATTTGAAACAATTTTATTTGCATGAGCACCATAGACAATAAATATAGCACCTGTAATTAAATTAGGTTGACCCGTTGGAATCATTCCATTTGAATATATCTCTTTTGTTTCAAGTTCCTTTACTGTAACTTTTCCACCTTCGTCATTAAAGCCTGATATAAAAACTCCACTTCCAAAGACAGGTGAAAGTTCTCTTCCTATTTTTAATCCCTTAATATTTGCTGTTATTTCGCTATCTTTAGATGGATTAAAGTTATAAATTGTAAATGCTCCTTGGTATACAATTACGCCATATTTCATAGGTCTTTCTACAAATCCTCTTGCATCAGCAGCAACAATATCAAGGTTTTCAACATTTAAGTTTAAAAACTTATTGTTCCCTCTTGTAAGAATTTGAACTACACCTGTAACTGTAAGATCTTTTAGGGATATATCTTTTAAATCTTCTAATTCTGAATTTATAAAGATGGCTCTTTCCTTATGTGATGTTTGAATTGCAAGATTCTTAATCTCATTATCGCCTTCAAGTCCAATTCCTTCACCATTCATAAAACTTATAAGAACATCTTTATTTTTACCAACAAGTTTCTTTCCTTTTTTCAATGTGATTGAATTTGGAATTGTAAATGAATTATAAATTTCAATTAAATCTTCCTTTGAATTTAAAGCCCTTTGTAGTTCTACATAGTTTTTTACCTTCATAATCTACCTCCTGATTAAAAAAGAACGTCATTATATTCAAGTTTTTTTTCAAATTCTTTTTTTGCATATGGACATAGCGGAATAATTTTTACATTTTCTTTTCTTGCATTTTCAACTATCTTTTCTACAAGTTTTGAAGCATATCCTTTGCCTCTTAAACTTTCATCCACATATGTGTGATCTATAATCCATTTCGCATCTGAAGGTGAAAATGTAGACTCTCCAACAAGGTTGTCTTTCTCATCGTAAAGTGCCGCTCTATTTCTATTTTTTTCAAATTCTACTCTCATTATTTCTCCTTTATACTAATAAAAAACATCCTAATCTTAAAAATTTTAAACTCTTTTTAAATTATAAAAGTGAGCTTAAAACTCACTTCTATAATTTAATCGGCATTAAATTCAATTTTTTCCTTTATAAATGTTCCATTTCTAAGATCTTCATAAGCTTGTCTGATTTCTTTTGAAGTGTTCATTACAATAGGACCTGCCCATGCAACTTCTTCATTAAGTTTGTCAGAACTCATGAACAATACTTGTGCCTTATTGTCTCCATTTTTAATTGTTAACTTGTCGCCTTCTGATAGTTTTGCAGCTGTTTTTTCTTCTATATGTTCATCTCCAACATAAACATCTCCAATAAGTGTGAAAATCATGACAGATTTATTGTGATCTGTTTCAATTGTAAATTCTTTGTTTGGCTCCAAGTGAATATCATAATAATCAAGTGGCAAGTGTTCTCCCTCAAAACCACGATGTTCTTTGTAAGTTCCAGCAAGCAAGCGAATCATGCCACTATCAATATCAATTTCTTCAATCTCATCTCTATGAATCTTATTATAAGTTGGCTTACTCATCTTTTCCTTTTGTGGTAGATTTAGCCAAAGTTGAACACCAAGAAGTCTATCGGATGCTGGAACCATTTCCTCATGTTCAATCCCAGATCCTGAATTCATCCATTGAACCTCTCCATCGCCAATTCCATCTTCATTGCCAAGAGTGTCTTTGTGAACCATTTTTCCCTTGTAAAGATAGCTAACTGTTTCAATTCCTCTATGTGGATGCATTGGAAAACCTGCAGTATATTCCTCTGGATTTGTACTGTCAAAGGAGTCAAGCATTAAGATTGGATCGAAATCCTCTACAGTTTCATGCCCCAAAACTCTTACCAGGCTTACTCCTGCACCGTCTTTCGTTCTAAAACCTTGTACTTTTTTAATTACTTTTCTTTCCATATATACCTCCAATTTTCTTTAAAATTATGAGCAAATTTTCTTTTTCTTCTTCTGTTAACATTAAAAAAGACTCTTCTAACATTTCTGTATTTCTAACAACAACCCTTTCAATGACATCTCTTCCCTTGTCCTTTAGGTGTAAAATGCAAACTCTCTTGTCGCTTTCACAAGGAATTTTTTCGATATAATCAAGTTTTACCAAATTGTTTACAATAACAGAAATAGTTCCAACACTGCTTAAAATCTTTCTCATTACATTTCCAATGCTCATATCTCCCTTACTATAAAGAACTTCCAAAACTTCAAACTGTCCAAAGGTCAAACCTTCCTCCTGAGCAAGTTTCATGGTTTTCTTATCGATCTTATCAATGCATCTATGAAGTGCTACTATTAATTTTAACGAAATATCCATATACTCCCTCAATAATCTAACTGGATATATTGCCATCAAAAATAATTTAAAACAAATATCCTTTTCTTACAAAGTGAGCTTTATTAAATTAGCCTCTTATTTACTAAACAAAATTTTTGCAAATTCTTCTTTTGTTTCTTCCCTATTCCAATCTCTTTGAAGTTCACAAGCAAGTTGTGCGAAACTAATAAGTTTTGCTCCAGCTTGTTCCATACGTCTAAGTGCAGCTTTGTGTGCAACTTCACTTGTTCCTCCAACGGCATCTACTACAACATAGACCTCATACCCTTCCTTTAAAGCATCAAGTGCTGGAAAGCTAAGGCATGCCTCTGTCCAAAGTGCTGTCATAATAAGCTTCTTTCTTCCAGTTTTCTTTACAGCATCATAAAACTCCTCATCTTCCCAAGAATTTATTGTAGTTCTATCAACTGGTTCAATATCTGGGAAAACTTCTCCAATTTCTTTTATTTGAGGTTCATTTTCACCATTTTTTACATTAACTGTGCTTAAAACTGTTGGAAGTTTAAAAAGTTTCGCAAGCTTTGCAGTCTTTGTAATATTTTTTACAAGTTCTTCTTGATCCATACTTTTTATAGAACTAACTTGAATAGGTTGATAGTCTATTGCTATAAAAGCTGCGTTTTCTGGTGTTAGTAAATGATCGACTTTTTGATCTCTAATTTTTTTTGAATTCATAATATCCTCCTTGAATTTCACTAATTTAAATATTTATCATTTAAAGCATAAATTGCTTTTTTAATAACTTTTGCTAAAGCTTTTTAATTAATTTAAATAAATTGATACTTTTATTAATATAATTATTTTCTATTTATTAATTTTGCGTGCTCAACAAAACTAAGAACAGCCTTCTCTAAAAACTCTCTAGTTCCTTCTACCATTTTTTTGTCTTCATCAAAAAGATCTTGAACCTTTGATAGATAAACTTCTGGTTGTTGCATAGGAATCAAATCCACATAAATAAAGGATTGACGAAGTGCGTGATTTGCTGCCATCGCTCCAAATCCACCAATGGATGCACTAAAAACTGCTGCCGGCTTTTTCTTAAATCCACTGCCTTCTGGATCTCTTGATACTACATCAATTACATTTTTTATTGCAGGTGTGTAACTTCTGTTGTATTCTGGTGTGAAGAAAATAAAACCATCATATTTTTTTACCTCTTCTCTTATTTTTTTAAAATTTTCATTTGGCTCGTCTTCGTCCAAATCTTGATTATATAGTGGAACATTTGAAATATCAATAATATTTGCTTCCACATCCTCTGGAAATAATTCCTTTGCTGTTAATGCTACCAACTTATTCCACGATTCTTTTCTTAAAGAACCTACAATTAATCCAATTTTCATAAAACCATCCTTAAATACATCTAATTAGATGTTTATTTTTTGTAAAAATTTTTAGCATGAATTTAAGTTTAATTTTTTAAAAGATCATGCTAAAACCTAGTAAAAAGTCTTTTAAAGACCTATTAAATTTCTTTTGTAGAAAGTTCTATAATATTTTGAACTTCCTCGTCATTTTCCATAGTTTCCATAAACTTCTTTAAATTTGGATATTCAGTCCAAGACTTTGGTGTCTTTGAAAGCCAACGGCTTAAAATATAAGCATAGGCATCAAGAACTGTTCTTTTATTCTTGTAAATATGAGTTTTTCCCTCAAGCATATTGTCCAAAATTATTGCAACGCTATCAATTTTTTTATATGCAGCTTCAACAACCTTCTCTAAATCTTTCTCATCTCTACTTGTTGTGTAATTTTTAGGGCCAAACATTGGCCAAAAAGCTGGATGATAGTCTGCAGACAAAAATGCTGAAATCTGATTAAATAAAAATTCATCTTCAAGACCTTCGTCTGGTCCTAAATCTTTTTCTTTGTACTTATCTGCAATATATGATAATATTGCACCTGCTTGGGTTTTTATATTTCCATCTCCCGTATCAAGAGCAGGGACCGCTCCAGAGGGATTGATCTTCTTGTATTCATAAGATCCCAACTTAACTCTTTCTGTCTCAAAATCTGCTCCTAACCAATGAAGAGCAATCCAAATGGATACAGCACATGTACCCGGTGCATAATAAAGCTTCATAAAATCCTCCTTTAAAATAAATCTAAATATAACTTCAAAAGTTTTTTAAATTCATTCTATAATTTTATACCCAAATATTAAAACAATAAACTCGTCAACATTAATATAACATCATAAGTTTAGATTCACAGGTTCATCTTTTTCTAATAGCTACCAATACTTTTCAAAATTAAATTGTTCTAATTAAATCAATGGTTGGTCTTTCTAGTATTCTCTTTAAGGAGAAATGATAGATAATTAGATTAATACCATAGACGACTAATGAAAATCCTAAGAAACTTTTATAGTCATAATATTTTATTAAAGTACTCATCCTTAAACTAGGGGCTACTAATGATATTATAAGCATTACAGCTAAACTCACCATAATAGAAATTATAAAGGATTTTACCTGTTCTCCAATAAATTCTTTTTGATAGATGTTCTTTAACTCATCTACGTCCATACCACAAGAGTAAAGACTTCCGATTTCTTTTTTTCTGCTCATTAGACTTAAATTAATTGAAGAGTAGCCGTTGGTAATATTTAGTACAAAAATTATAAATCCAATACTTACCACTATTTTAATTAGAGCTTGTAAGCTTTTAAACTCTTTTTCTTCTAGCTCATCACCAGCAATAATATTAAATCTATCTTCAGGTGAAATTTGTTCCCTGATCATGGCTTCTACATATTCTTTTACATCTTTGGTATCCGAATCTTTTACCTTCATATTTAATGTATAAGCATAGTTTGTATATTTTTCATCTCCGGACTCTTCCATAAGTTTAAAATAAGTGTCAAAATCTGTATAAACTTTTACATCGAATGGTCTTGTTTTCGACTTAAATTTCCCCAAATCTGTTATAGTCTTTGAAATTTTAATCGTCTTCTTATAATCATTTAAGTTAATATCTAAAGTCTGTGGGTTTTCGAAATAGGGAATCCTCTTTGCCTTGGCTATTGGAATAGAAGAATCTTCTTGAATTGTATTGTAGAGGACAAATTCACCCTTCTTTCCTCCAAGTTCTTTAAAGTCACTTTCTTCCAAGGCGATAATAAATCCATCCATACCCTCTGCCTTATATTTTTCTATATTCTTTTTCGCTTCCTCATCTAAACCAGCTGCCTTTGCTTCTTTTGAAAATTCATTTGTGTTTTCCACTTGAACATACTTATCTTTTGAAATATAAGACTTCTCGTTAGGAATTTTATCTACAATTTCTTTTAATATTTTTGGTACTTGATTCTTTTCACTAAAATAATAAACAGAGAAATTATAGCCATCATCGTAAAACAAAAAATCTCTGTAGTAACTTGAGATACCTATGATGATTATAAACACTGAAATAATTATTATTCCTATGGCAGAAATATATCTCTGTGATTTTATTGAAGCTAAGTTGTTGAGTTTTAATTCCTTCCAAAAATCTTTGGCTCTTTTCTTCTTTGATTTTGAAAAATCTATATTCCCTCTTATGCCGTCTATAATATTTATTTTAGAAATCTTTTTCGCAGGGGATTTAATAGCTAATGCTACAATCACAAAGGAAACTACAAGTATTGCCAAACTTAATAAGGGATTAAATTTCATCACTTCAAAGGCACTTACTCCTTCACCTTTTGTTATGTTTTTATACAAACAATACATAAAGAAAAATCCTGCAATGTGTCCTAAGAGTATTGGAATTGCAGTTGTAACAAGTCCTTCCTTTAGAAGTAAGAGATAAATTTGTCCATTGGTAGATCCAATAGATTTATAGATGGAAAGCTCTCTAATCTTCCTTAGCCCCCAAACCCAAAATATGTTTTTTATAAAAAACACAAATATTGCTATGCATCCAATAACTGATAGAACAAGAACTGCCTTGCTCATTATATTTTGTAAGGGTTCATTTTCTACTCCATAATAGTTCATAAGACTTTCAGAAAATTCTAAAGTAACATTTTTGTCCAAAGTCTGGTTGATTTCTGCTTGAATTTTATCTCTATTTTTGTAAGCTTCTTCAAATGAATGAAATTTTACAAAGGTTCTGAAGGTGACCATTTTATCTTGTAGCCCTAGAGCAAAACTTAGTTTACTGTACTTGTTGTAGACATCTCCGTAAACACCAACTAAAGTAAAGCTTTTAGAGCCTTGACTCTCAAATTTTTCCCTGTCAGTATTTGCACTTGTGGGACCTATCTCTTCGCCATTCAGAAACCTTTTGCCCAAATCAAGTTCTAGCTTGTCGCCTATTTTAAGTTTATTTTTCTCTACGAGGCTTTCAGATAAAACAATTTCGTCTTCCTTTGTAGCAAATCTGCCTTCAATTAATCTTGAATACTCCCTCATCTTATTGATTGCTTGGTCTTGGTAGTTGATAACGACTAAATCGTCTGCAAGTTTTCCGTTGTCAGGATTAAGAGACATTTTTCCGACCAAATCTATATCTTCAATGGACTTTAGTTTTTCAATATCTTCATTTGAGAGTTCTTCTTTGATCTCCCCATGATAAAAACTTGAAGCCATGTAATAACCATAGTTAGCCCTCATATTTGTATATCCATAGTAAAAAATTACAGTGAAGAACAGACTTACAATAAATAAGGAAATAAAAATAGGAAAATTCTTCTTATTCATTTCTCTCATCTCCTATAATTTTTCCATCGACTATTGTAATAATACGATTTGTTTGTAAGGCTATTTCTTCGTCATGAGTGATTAGGATAATAGTTTGTTTTAAAGTTTTATTAAAATATTTAAAAATCTCTATTATTTCTTTAGAATTTTTCCTATCTAAATTTCCTGTGGGTTCGTCTGCTAAAATTATTGATGGACTATATATTAAACTTCTAGCAATGGCTACTCTTTGTTGTTGACCTCCTGATAGTTCACTTGGAAAGCTTTCTAACTTATTTTCTATTCCCAGTTTTCTGACAATATCTAGGAATTCATCTTGATTTATTTTTCTTTTATCAAGCTTTAGCGGAAGTTCTATATTATGTCTAACTGTTAAATTTGGTATCAAATTATAAAATTGATAAATTAAGCCTACTTTTCTTCTCCTAAAATAAGCTAATTCTTTTGATGAATACTTTGAAATATCATTTCCATCAATATATACTTTGCCATCATCAGGACTATCTACTCCACCTATGATATGTAAAAGTGTGGATTTACCCGACCCGCTTGGTCCTACGATTGCGACAAATTCTCCTCTTTCAATTGTTAAGTCAATACAATCTAAGGCTACGACCTTATTATTTTCCTCTCCATATTCTTTTCTTAAATTTTCAACTTTTAATATTTCCATACTTGCCTCCTTCTGTAAACTTGTGGCAAGTGTATAAAATTAAAGTGATTTTTAGGTGACATTATAAAATTTAATTTCAAAACTTGCACCATTTTCAGTATTTCTTGCAGAAATTTCTCCATTGTTTTTTTCTACAATAGTTTTTACCATGGCAAGTCCTATCCCAAATCCATTAGAGTCTGGTGTTTTATAAAATCTTTTAAATATTTTCGTCATATTTTCTTTTTCTATTCCTCCACCATTATCTGAAATTACAAAACTTGTATAAAGAGGATTTTTTGATGAGCTTAAAACAATTTTATTACAAGCCATTCTATTATTAGCATTTTTTAAGATATTTATAAGAGCTTCTGCTAACCAATAAAAATCGCCACAAATTATATTTTCCTTTAATGTTTCATCAATTTCTAATGTAATATTTTTCTTTAAAGTAAAACTATCCAAAGCATAGTCAACTAATTCCTGCAAGCTAAATTTCTCGTTTTTCATCATATCCTTATTTGCATCTAAACTCGAAAGTTTTAGTAAAATATCAGCAAGAGAGTTTAATCTTAGAATTTGTCTTTTTAAGATCCTTATATCTTCATTTTTAGGATAGTCCATTTCCAAGTTTTCTATGGAAAAAAGCATTGATGTGATAGGAGTTTTTATTTGGTGAGCAATATCTTCTAAATATTCAATTTGTTTTTCGCTATTTTTATTAATTGTCTCTTTTGCCTCTACTATTTCTATAAATATCTTGTAAATTTTATCTTCTAAAATCGAAAAATCATCTTGCTTCATTGGAATTTTATAGTCCTGATTTTTCATCTTGTCAATTAAGTTTATAATTTCATTAATTCTCTTTTTCTTTTTATTTTCTAAGATATAATAAAGAAATAAAAGACTAATTGCCCAAAATAAATATACCATCTTAATATCTCCTATATCCAATTTCTCTAAATATTGTCACAGACTAAAATAGATTTTTTCTTAAATATTAATCCAATATCTTCTTGTTATAACATTTCCTCTCAATAAACTATTTTTCACTTTATTTTCCAAAATTCCACCATTAGTTTCTATAATTTTTATTGATCCAATATTATCATCATCACATGTAATCAAAACCTTATTTAGATTCAATGTTTCTTTGCAATAGATAAGTGCCATAGAGAGCATTTTTGTTCCATATCCCTTAAAACATTCAGAATGTCGAATTTCATATCCTATATTTCCACCATAATTAATTAAAAAAGAATTTAATTCATGTCTAATATTAATTTCACCAATAAATTTTTCTTTGTCTATCAGCCAAAATGCAGTTGCTCTAACATAATTTATAGGCAAATTTATACCATGTTCAAAATTATAAGAACGCTCTATGATTGTCTCGGGTTCACTAAAAATCATTTCAGCATTTGGTCTAAATAACTCATCTTCTTCAATTGCTTCAATATAACTTTGGATAAATTTCCTATGTGGTCTAATTAATTTCATAAGTTCTCCTATAATATATACTGTAAAAAATTATCTATTAAAATTATAAATTTCAATCCATTCTATATCCTATTCCCCTAACAGTTGTTATTACTTCCTTATCCAACTTTTCCCTTATTCTTTTGATAGTTGATGTTAGAGTATTGTCATTGACAAACTTATCCCTGTCTTCCCAAAACATTTCTAAAAGTTGACTTCTAGTATAGACTCTGTGAGGATTTTTGATAAATAATAAAAGAATCTCATATTCAAGGGCTGTTAATTCTACTAGTTCTTTTTTAAAGTAGACCTCTGATTTAATTAAATCTATTTTTATGTCTTTATATGTAATAGATTCATCTTCAGCTAAGACAATGGTTCTAAGTACAGCATCAATTCTTGCTCTAAGAATAGCTAAAGAAAAGGGCTTGACTAAATAATCATCCGCCCCTTGATCTAGCGAGGCAATAATAAAGTCTTCATCATTTTTTACTGTAGTAACTATTACTCTTATATCCTTTTTCTTTAGTTTTTTTATTAAATGATGACCATCTTTATCTGGAAGATTAATATCTAAAAGAGCTACATCTACATCAACATTCATATTATAGATTGCTTCGTAATATGAAGATGCGATATTCACAGCATAGCCCTCATTTGTTAAATATTTTTTCATTTGTAAAGCAATTTCTCTATTATCTTCTATAATTAAAATACGTTTCACTACTTACTCCTCTTACTTTAGGAATTAATTCTATCTATATAATATAAATTGTGCTTGTTCATTTATTCTACAATCCTTGAATAATATTAATTATAACTTATATTATAAACAGACTCTATATAGAAAAATTAGCCTCGTAAAATTTATTTTAATTTAAAATGTTTTTAAAAAATTATTTTATTTATTTTTTATTGTACTTTTCACTTAAATCCAATAAAAATTTTTGCATTGATCTTTTCTTAAATTTCTATAAATTTAATATCTTTAAATTACATTTATTATTACAAAATAAAAAAATAGCAACTACTTTTGTAGATGCTAATGAATATTAAGGATATTTATTTTTTTGCTATAAAAGCTAATTGCCTTTTCTTGTCCAAATGATATTCACAAATAAATCCTATTTGCGATAAAATTCTTGTTAAATATTCAGGTGAATACACTTCAAAATTTAACATATTCGCCCATTTTTTGATATTTTTTTGTTCTCTAAATGCACCTTCATTGCAAATTAAAAATTGCCCATCATCTTTTAATACACGGTAGATTTCTTTGAAACAATCCTCAATGTTATTCCAAAAATATATGGTTTCAAAAGCAGTAACTATATCTATGGACTTTTCTTTAAAAGGGATTTTTTGTACATTTCCTTCAATGATTTTGCATCTTCCAGTTTTTATTGCATCTTTATTTAGAAAACTTGCCATTTCTACACTTGCTTTTGAATAATCTATTCCATAAACTTTATATGCCCTTGTCAAAAAATACTCTATGTTGCGGCCTCCGCCGCATCCTAAATCTAAGATGATATCCTCTTTATCAATTTGTAAAAAACTTCTTCCCCATTTTGCCAATCTTTCATGACCTTTGTTCATGCTTTTTAACATAAATCTGCCAGCAAAACTATCTTTTGGTTTAATAACATTTTCAAAGAAACTTTTAAACATGATATCCTCCGATTGATATTTTTTATCATATATATGATATCATGTTTTGACCTTTGAATTAAAATATATTAATCTAATTTATTTAACTATTTTTCATCAATTGGAGTATTGTCATCTTTTCTAGAATTTATAAATTTAGTTACTTCTGGCATAAGTTCATCACTCATAATTTCAAGAATTTTTTCCATGGTTTCTATGTCTTTTTTATCAACTCTTTTTCTCAGCCTATCTAAAACCACTTCTATATAAGAATTTTTCATATTATAATACTCATAAAATTTTTCTGTGCATTCTAGATAATATTCTCTTCTGTCTTCTTCAGATTGAATTTTTTTAAGATAGCCCTTTTTTATTAGTGCAGATATTTTATAAGCTATATTTGGATGAGAGCATTCAAGAAATTCAGTAACATCACTTACCCTTGGTCTATTTAGTGCATGTATAACTTCAATGGTAAAAGTTTCAGTTGCTGTCAATGTTGCCTCCCTATCCTGTAAGTTGGCAAACATATTTTTATATAAATTCAACTTAAATTTTTCATATACCTCATCAAATATTTTTTCCAAATTATTATACATTTTTCCTCCTATATTAATGCAAAGGATATTTCACAACTCATCACCTTTTCTCCATCTCTTATAATATTACCCTTACCAATACCAAGGTTTTTTACTACTTTTACCATTTCGCAAGTTATTTCTAAATAATCTCCTGGTCTTACTGGCTTATAAAATCGTGCATTCTTTATTCCACCAAGTAAAGCAAGTCTTTTTGGATTTTCTCTTAAAAGTGCTACTGCTCCAACTTGGGCAACTGCTTCTATTTGAAGAACTCCTGGCATTATAGCTTCTTGTTGGAAATGCCCTTGAAAATAGTATTCTCCACCTGATACTGATTTAATTCCCTTTGCATATTTATTATTGTCTATTTCAATTATCTTGTCAATCATTATAAAGGGATAGGAATGTGGTAAGATTTCTTTTAGTTGATTAAAATTTATTTCCATATTAATACCTCTTAAAAATTAGTGCTGCATTATGACCACCAAAACCAAGTGAGTTCTTGAGAAAATAATTTATAGGATATTCTTCAGCATCTAGAACAAAATTAAGATCACATTCTGGATCTCTATTTTTTAAATTTATTAATGGTGGTAAAAAGTTTTCATTCATCGCTAAAATTGAAAGTATTGATTCAACAGCACCAGAGCCGCCAAGCAAATGTCCCATTTGAGATTTTGATGAAGATACTTTAATTTTTCTATCTCCAAATACATTTTTTATCGCAAGTGTTTCAAGTTTATCATTTAAAAATGTGGAAGTTCCGTGAGCATTTATATAGTCAATTTCATCTGCACTTACCCCAGCATCTTTTATAGCATCGGCTATTGCTTTTGTTGCAAATTTTCCGTCAGGTGATGGTGATGTTATATGATAGGCATCACAATTAACTCCATATCCCACAAGTTCCGCAATTATATTTGCTCCTCTTCCTAAAGCTGAGTCCAAACTTTCTAGAACTAAAACACCTGCTCCTTCTCCCATTACAAAACCGTTTCTATCCTTATCAAAAGGAATTGATGCTCTATTTTTATCTTTAGATGTGCTAAGAGCTTTCATTGATGTAAATCCACCAATTCCAAGTTCAGTAATTGATGCTTCGCTTCCTCCAGCGAATATAATTTCTTCGTAACCCGCTTTTATTGCTCTGTAAGCTTCTCCAATTGCATTTGTAGAAGACGCACAAGCAGTTACCATAGATATGCAAGAACCATGTGCTCCCAGTTCTATTGCAACATTTGCACCAACTGAATTTATTATTGCCTTTGGTATGAAGTAAGGACTTAACTTATCAAAACTCCTATTCATTCCTCTTAAATAATCTTCTTCAATTGTTCTAAGTCCGCCAATTCCTGAAGTTATATAAACTCCAACTCGCTTATTTTCAATTTCTTCTTTTGAAAGTTTTGAATCCACCATGGCATTTTTAGCAGCAATTAGGGCATATTGGTTTACTCTATCTAGCCTATTTATTTCTTTTCTAGTAAATTCTTTTTCTGCATCATAATCTTTAAGTTCAGCTGCAAGTGTAACTTCTCTATTTTCTATGGGATAATGTGTAATTTCGTCAATAGCACATCTACAATTGCGCATAGAACTTATAAGTTCTTCTTTCGTTGAGCCTATTGGTGTTAAGGCACCAAAACCTGTAACTACAACTCTCATATATTCATTCCTCCGTCAACTGAAATAACTTGACCAGTTATGTATGAAGATTCTTTACTGGATAAAAAATGAACTAGGTCAGCTACATCTTCAGCTTTTCCATATCTTTTTAAGGGAATATCTCTTAAAATTTCTTCTTTAACTGCATCGTCTAAATTATTTGTCATTTCTGTATCTATAAAACCTGGTGCAACTGCATTTACTAAAATATTTTTTGTTGCAAGTTCTTTGGCAAGTGATTTAGTAAAGCCAATAATTCCAGCTTTTGATGCACTATAATTAGTTTGACCAACATTACCTCTAATTCCACTTATAGATGAAATATTTATTATTCTTCCACTTTTCCTTTTCATCATTGGTCTTGCAAATAATTTTGAAAGATAAAAAACTGAATATAAGTTTGTTTCAATTACTTTAATAAATTCTTCTTCCTTCATCCTAAATATTAAATTATCTGAAGTCATGCCAGCATTATTTACAAGAACTTCTACTTCAAGATTTCCTTCTTTGCATAAATTAAAAACTTTCTCACAATCTTCAAGTTTAGATAGGTCTGCACTTACACAAATAACTTCTGTGTTCAATTCATTTTTTAATTTATCTATCTTATCTTTTTTGCTTCTTGCATGGAGAATCAAGTTATAATCATTAGCAAGTGCTCTCGCAATTGCACTTCCAATACCTCCACTAGCTCCTGTTATTAATGCGTATTTTTTATTTTCCATTACTCACCTCTTAATTATTTCTTCTTCGTTTTTTAAAGAAATTACTTGAACTTCTTTGAAGTTTTTTCTGATTATCTTAGAAATTACATCTCCTGGACCTATTTCTATAATCTTATCCACTCCAGAATCTATCATATTTTTTATATCATCAAAAAGTCTCACAGGATTATATATATGTTTTGATAAAACTATTCTCAAATTTTCGCCATTATATTTTTTCCCTGTTAGATTCAAATAATAATCTATCTTAGGTTTTTCAAATTTTATTTCTTTTAGCTCTTCAAAATATTTTTTTCCAGCATTTTCCATATAATTTGTATGAAAAGCTCCACTTACTTTCATTTCAATAGATCGTATTTTTTTATCGTTTAAAAACTCTTTAAATAAAGATATTTTCCCACTATCTCCAGCAACTACAACTTGCTTTGGACTATTTATATTTGAAATATGGATTTCATCAGGACAAGAAAAATTTGCAATAAGTTCCTTTACTCCATTTTCATTTTTATTCAAAATTGCAAGCATCTTAGTATCGTATTTTTGACTTTCATTTTGCATAAGGCTTCCCCTTATTTTAACAAGAAAAAGTGCATCTTTATATGACAAAGAGCCCGCCAATACTAGACTTGCGTATTCTCCAAGACTTAAACCGCAAGTTGCAACTATATTCTCATCCTTTTTTAAAAATTCCAGTGCAGCAATTTGAAAAGCAAGCATTATAGGTTGAAGATTTTTAGTCCTTGATAATTCTTCTAAATTTCCATTTAAAATAAATTTTTCATATTCTGAAATTTTTTCATATATATATTTTGTTTTTGGATGGTTTAAAAAAACTTTTCCCATATTTTCATATTGAGAGCCTTGACCTCCAAAAACAACTCCTGTCTTTGTCATTTTTCCTCCAATAACCAGTCTATATAATCATCCACAGACCTAACTTTTTCAATATTTTCGATATCAGTTCCCGCAAAAAATAATCCTTTATTTATATCACCTTTTACAGCATTTATAAGAGCTTCGCTTATACAATAATTTGTATCTTTTCTTTTGCAAGTTTTAATACATGAAAAGCAATGCTTAGGTGGAATTTTTTCCAACTTCATTTGTTTGACAAGATTGTTTTCCATACCTCTTGCTAGTAAACCGACAGGACTTTCCAGTATTACATTTTTAAGGTTTCCCTTATTTTTTTCACTTAAAATTTTTTCTTTTGCAGCTTTTGGCATACCTGATTCTTCTGTAAACAAAAATCCTGTTCCTATTTGAGCTCCACTAGCTCCCATTTTTAAAGCTTCTTTCATAGCTTGTGGAGTACCAAAGCCTCCTCCAACAAAAACTGGAATTTCTTCACCTAAATTAATGATTTTTTGCAACTCATCAAGAATATTTATGTCTAAATCTTCTCTTTTGAACCCTAGATGACCACCAGCTTTAGGTCCTTCTAAAATAATTAAATCAGGTTTTCTTTTGTATTTCTCCCATTTTTTCATGACAATTCTTAATGCTCTTGCTGACGATACAATGGGACCAATTATTTTTTCTTCTGAAATATATTTTGGCAATTCAAGGGGAAGTCCTGCTCCTACGACTACACCATCAACATTTGTACTGTTTAAAAACTCTAAATATTCATCAAATCTCTCTACAACATGCATTAAATTTGTCAGTATGAGACCTCTTCCCTTGGACTTTTCTCTTGCAAATTTTAAATCTTCTATAAAGGCTCTCTTGTTTGCCTCAAAGGGATTTTTCAAAAAATCTTCCTGTGCATAGCCAGGATTTACCATTGATAAAGTGCCTATTCCACCTCTACTTGCTACTGCTCCTACTAAGCTTTTACTTGACATACCAATTGCCATAGCTCCCTGAATAATTGGTATTTCTATATTTTTATTTTTTATTTTTATACTCATTTTTTATCTCTTTATATTCACTCATTAACTTTTCAATATATTCTTTGACAGATATTATTGAATTAAAGGAACCTACTGTTAAGCCAGTCATTACAGATCCATTTTCTACATCGCCTTCAATTACAGCTTTCCTAAGTCTGCCAAGAGTGAATTTTTCAAGTTCTAAAATAGAATTATTTCTTTCAAGTTTTTGATATTCTCTTGTCATTTTATTTTTTAATACTCTCATTGGTATTCCATTTATATTGCCAATTACAGTTACCTTGGAGGAATTTGATTTTAATAATATATTTTTATAATTTTCATGAACTGGACATTCTTTTGTGAATAAAAACCCTGTTCCAATTTGGACTCCACTTGCTCCTAAAACTTCTGCTGCAAAAACTTCTCTGCCTGAAGCTATACCTCCTGCCGCTATAATAGGTTTTTTAGTCTCTGCTATAGCTTGAGGAATAAGTGTCATAGTTGTCATTTGACCAATATGTCCTCCAGCCTCTAAGCCTTCTGCTATAAATGCGAGAGGTTCAAGTGCTTCATATCTCTTTATTTGAATTGGAGATGATACTACTGGCAAGACTTTAATATTTTTACTTATAAATTTGTCAGCAAATTTTTCGTATGTTCCTGCTCCAACAGTTATAATCTTTACATCTTCTTCTATAAGCACTTTGACTAGCTCATCTATATCAGGTCTAAGCATCATCAAATTTACTCCAAAGGGATTATCTGTTACCTTCCTCAATGCTCTTATGTTTTCCCTTAGTGCATAAGTATCCATTCCACCAGATCCAATAATGCCTAAACCACCAGCACTTGAAACTGCTCCAGCAAACTCACCCTTTGCAATATGTGCCATTCCGCCTTGTAATATTGGATATTTTATACCAAGTAATTCTTTTAAATCCATCTCACCACTCCATCAAAACACTTACAACAGATAGTCCTGCACCGAAACCAGATAAAATTATTTTTTCTCCACTTTTTATCGAAGAAAAATTTTCTGCAAGGACTAGAGGAATTGATGCAGCAGATGTGTTTCCATATTTTTGTAAATTTGAAAGACAATTTTTTCCATCCATTCCAATTTTTTCCACCACATGATCAATTATTCTTTTGTTAGCCTGATGCAAAATCATTTTATCAATATCTTTTCCTGAAAAATTATTCTTGTTAAAAAGTCTTTTTATAGAATTTAAAACCTCTTCAATCGCAAATCTATAAACTTTTTTTCCATCCATTGTTATCATGGAGTCTTCATCTAAATTCAATGAATTTTCATTTGGAAAGGATGCTACATCTGTTTCCCACAACTTATCATTTTTCTCTACCAAGACTCCGCCAGCGCCATCTCCAAAAAGTATAGCAGTCTTTCTATCATTCATATCCAAAAAGTCAGATATTTTTTCACTTGCAAAAATATAAGCCTTTCTTCCTTCTAAAAGATAGGACTCTGCAATAAGTAAAGCTGCTACAAATCCACTACATGCAAGATTAATGTCTAAGCAAAGGCAGTGTGGATTATTATTAAGTTCTTCTCTCACTAAATTTGAAATTGATGGCATTCTTTTTTTAGAAGAAAAAGATGCACAAATTATTAAGTCTAGATTTTCCATATTATTTTTAAATTTCTTTGTTAAATTTAATGCCATTACATCAGTTCCATAATCTGAAAATTGTCTAGTAAAAATTCCTGTTCTTTTTTCAATCCATTCTGAACTTGTATCTAGATTTTGTTCAAAATATTTATTTTCTATAAATTTTTCTATATCAAATTTATGAGCTTCTAAGATTTTTAAACCCACTTAACACCTATCTTTCTAAACTTATTATGTCTATCTCTAACAATTTCCTTTGAAGAAAATTTTGAATAATATTTCAAATCTTCAACAATAATCCTCTTTAAATCTAAAATTGAAGTTTTATTCTTATTTTCCTTTACAATACCATTAATAATTCCATCTTCAAGTAAGTCGTGTGAAGTTAGTCGCATTAGTTCAGAGGACTCCCTTGCCCTAGATTTACTTTTATATAAAATTGACGAGAAACCTTCAGGCGACAAAATTGAAAAAACTGCTCCTTCTCCCATATAAATTTTATTTGCAAGAGCAAGAGCTAAAGCTCCTCCTGAGCCACCTTCACCAATTATAAATGCAAGACTAGGAACTTTTAATCCAGCCATTGTAATAAGACAATCAGCAATAAGTTGATGTTGTCCCATTTCCTCTGCTTTAACTCCGGGATATGCACCAGGTGTATCTATAAATGTAATAACTGGTCTTTTAAACTTTTCGGCTGATTTCATCAGCCTTATAGCTTTTCTATATGCATGAGGTTCTGGCATTCCAAAATTTGTTTCTATTGCTTCTTCCATGCTGCGACCTTTTTGTATGCCTATAAAAGTTATTGTATAATCATCAAGCTCTCCTACTCCACCTATTATTGATTTGGCGTCTCCAAAAGCCCTATCTCCCTTTACATAATAAAAATCTTCGAATAAATCCTCTATAATTTCTTTAGATACACTTCTATCTTTAGATCTTGCATTTATAACTCTCTCATAAGCGTCCATATTTCCTCCTATGCATCCTCAAAATTTTTCCAATCATTTCTCTTTGATTTTTTCTTTCTACAATCATGTCAAGAAATCCAAAATTTTCGAGATTTTCTGCCTTTTGAAAATTTTCTGGAATCTTTTCGCGAAGAGTTTCTTTTATTACTCTTTGACCAGCAAATCCTATTAAAGCACCCGGCTCTCCTATATTGTAATCACCTTGAGCAGCAAAACTAGCACTAACTCCTCCCATAGTAGGATTAGTTAAAAGACTTATGTAAAGTCCTCCCTTTTCTCCAAAGGAATAAATAGCTGAACTAATCTTTGCCATTTGCATAAGAGAAAAAATCCCCTCCTGCATTCTGGCTCCACCACTTAATGAAATAATTACAATAGGAAGTTTTTTCCTTTCTGCTTCTTCTATCATACTTGTGATTTCTTCACCAACATAAGTTCCAAGACTTCCTAACATATAAGTGTCAATTAACGAAGCTACTAAAACTGGATTCCCTAAAATTTTACCCCTTGCTATTTTAACTGCTTCAGATTTTTTATCCTCTTCCTCATTTCTATAATTTGGAAAACTTATAGGGTTTATTTTTTTTGAATTATAATCAATTACTTTATATCCCTTATCCATGAGCATATCAAACCTATCTATCCCAGTTAACGGAAAATATGAAGAGCAATGTGGACAAACAAATAAATCTTTTTTTAAATCTTCTAATCTATTTGCTCTTCCACATTTTTTACAAACCAAGATCTTTTCACTATTTTTCTTTAATGAAAAATCCTTTGCAAGTTTGCTAAGATTTTTTATTGTACCAAGCAAAGTTTTTCTATTTTTAAGATCTTTCATGGACATTTTTAGCTACCTCTTTCATCTTATTTATTAAGTATTCTTCCTTGTCTTTAATATAATTTGTATGAATTCTGCCTTTTAAAAAATCTACATCAAATAAAAGTGCATACATAAATCCTAGATTTGTCTTTATTCCTTCAATCATTGTTTCTTCAATAGATCTTCTAAGTTTTTTTATTGCATTTAGCCTTTTATTATCTTTTACGATTATTTTTCCTATCATAGAATCATAAAAAATAGGAACATCAAATCCTTTATAAATAGCTGAATCAAATCTAGTATCCATACCACCAGGAGTAAAAAGAAAATCTATTCTTCCACTTGATGGCATAAAATTATTTAATGGATCAACTGAATTTATTCTAACTTCAATTGAATGACCAGAGCATTTTACATCTTCTTGATTTATTAAAAGACCAATACCAGATGCAATTTTAAATTGTTCCTTGATTATGTCAATGCCAGTGATCATCTCCGTTACTGCATGCTCCACTTGAAGTCTTGTATTCATTTCGCAAAAGTAAAAGTTCTCCTCATTGTCAACTAAAAATTCAATAGTTCCTGCACCAGTGTATTTTGTAGCTTTCACACAATCGAGACTTGCTTTATAAAGCTTTTCTTTTAATTTCTCTGATATAAAATTACAAGGAGCTTCTTCTAAAAGTTTTTGGTTGTTTCTTTGCAAACTACATTCTCTTTCAAACAAATGTATAGCTTTATCTCCATCAGATAAAATTTGAACTTCAATATGCCTTGGTTGTTCAATTAATTTTTCAATAAATATTTTTTCATCACCAAAAGATGCCTTTGCTTCAGCCTTAGCTAAATTTATAGAATGAAAAATTTCTTCTTTAGAATCAACTCTCCTCATTCCCTTTCCTCCTCCGCCACTTCTAGCTTTCAGGAGAATTGGGTAGCCAATATCTTCACAAATTTTTAAAATTTCTTCATCTCTTTGCTTGTCAATAGGAATTCCCTTTGCGACAGGTACTCCAATCTTTTCCATAAGTTTTTTAGCTTGAATTTTGTCGCCCATTAACTCTATTACATCGGGATCTGGTCCTATAAATATAATCCCTTCATCAGTAACTTTTTTAGCAAATTCGTGAGATTCTGATAGAAATCCATACCCTGGATGAATTGCATCACATTTTTTTTCTTTAGCACAAGTTATAATGGCATCCATATTTAGATAAGTATCCTTTGAGAACTTATCTCCTATACATATTGCCTCGTCGGCTAAATAAATATAAGATTGATTTGCATCAGCTTTTGAATAAATAACTAGAGTTTCAATCCCTAATTCCCTAGCACTTCTTAAAATAGAAAGTGCACACTCGCCACGATTTGCAATCAAAACTTTTTTTATCATAATTGCTCCAACTTAAAGATTTCAGCATCATATTCAACAAAGTCTTCATTGGATACAAGGCAATCAACAATCTTGCAATCATAAGGAGCTTTTATTTCATTCATCATCTTCATCGCCTCAATAATACACAAAGTACTTCCCTTTTTTACTTTATCTCCAATTTTTACAAAAGGATCTTCATTTGGACCTTTAGAGGAGTAAAAAACTCCAAGAACTGGAGCCTTTAAAACCTTTATATTTGTTTCTTCTTTTAATTCATCTTTATTTTCAATTTTTTTATCAATTATTAAATTCTTAGATTCAATATTTTTCTTGTTTTGTTGATCCATTACTTGTGAGTTATTTTCATAAAAAGGACTCTTTCCAATTTTTAAAGAAAAATTATCTAATTTAAACTCAAGAACATTAAGCGAAGAATCTTCCAAAGACTTAATGAGTTTTTCCGTAACCTCTAAATATTTTTCCATTTTATTTATCCAAATATTGAATTAGATCTTCTATGGTTACAATTTTTTCAAATACATCATCAGGAATTTCCTTTCCTGTTTCCTCTTCTATCGCCATAGTCAATTCAACTGCATCAAGAGAATCTAGTCCAAGATCATCTCGTAAATTTGACTCCATCTTAATTTCATCCTTGTTAATTCCAAAATTACTAGCAATAATATCTTTTAAATTTTCTAAATTCATTTTCTTCCTCCAATTAGTTAAAAAATTTTACTTAATTATTTTATATCATTCCTTATACTTTGTCAATTATTTAAAATTTTTTATGTAATTTTTTTTATGTTAAATTTTAAATGTTTTAAAAATAAAAAAGGGATACATGTATCGACTTATTATCGATTACATATATCCCAATAAAATTTTATAAATCACTTTTTACAAATTTTCTACTTCCAAGAAAAGAAAATATAACCACTAATCCTTAATTTATATTTATCTATCCAACATTTTATTTCTTTCTGTTTTCAACAGACAAACTATAGTAGTGATAACAATGCATATCAAAATGAAGAATATATTTAGGTATAGACTCACTTTAATTGGTAGATTTGCACCTATGGTTATTTCATTCATACTAAATTCCTTAATAAATTTAATCAACATTATAGAAAGTACCATAATTATCATAATATTGGCAGAAAGAATAATAGCCAAGATTTCTACCAAATTTTCTAAAATTATTTCCCTTCTAGTAAAACCCAGCCTAAATAATAATTTGAAATCATCTTCTTTAAAAGATATTAAAGATATTATGTTTTGAGCAATAATTACCAATGCTAAAATCATACAAGGAAAATAAAGAAATTTTATTGTTGTAAATTCGTGATTAGAAAAATTTTTCAAGTATTCATTTACATCTTCTGAACCTGTTAAAATTTTTGAATTAGGTAAAATTTTTACAATTTCCTTTTCTAATTCATCTTTTCCAAGGCTTGAGTTATTTATATATATCTTATTATCTATCTTTTCAAGTCCTGGCAAAAAATCATTAGAATTGTAGTCGAGATATATTTTTGGTAATAACAGATAAGGTACGGATCCAAAAATTGCTACTACCTCATATGTTTTCTCTTCTCCATTATAATAAGTTATTTTTATTTCATCTCCAAGTTCATAATCATTACTTGCACCAATCTTGTTTTTAGATATATTATCTATACTTCCTGCCTCGAGATCTAAATTAACCATAAGACTCTTATCATTAATGTAATTCACTCCTACATAATGATCATCTTCTGCTGCATCATAATAGCTTAAAGTATTTGTAATTATTAAATCTTGTGTCCCCTTAATCTCTAATAGCTTTTCTTGAATATTGGCATTTATGCTAGTTGGATTTATAATGGCGTATATTCCTTCTCCCATTTTTTTATTTTGAGCATTATACTCTCTATTCATCCTTACTACACTTGCCTCTGAAAAAAGGGCAAATATCGAAGGTATTATGATTGCCAAAAGAATGGGTATAGCCACTGAGAGATTTTTTTGTGCATTCATTAGAACTTGACCTCTAGCGTAAGAAGCTAATGCTGAGTTTTTTAACACTAAGACTTTTGTTATTAAACTAGAAATCTTTGGAATCAATAAAGGGGACACAACTATAACAAGAGCTACTGCTAAAACTCCAACTCCTTGAATATCTATTATAGTCCCTGTCTCTACTGGTTTAATTAAAGTGTAATATAAAAAAACAAAAAATAAAGCCAAACCAATAATAGATCTTAGAATTATATTTTTCTTGCTAAGAGTTGTTATTTCCCTTGATTCAATAAATAGGTCTAAAGGTCTTGCTTTTATAATATTTATACTCGCTGTTAGACTCGCTATAATAACCATAATAAAAATAGCTACTAAGCTTATTGCGCTAGATTGTAATCCTGGTCTTAGATTAACCTTTAGGAGACTATCATATCCTGGTTTAAAAATAAAATAAAAGAAAAACTTTACATAAGCCTCCATAAAAAACCTAGACAAAAATATTCCAAAAATTGAAGCTATAATATTTAAAAATAAAGTCCTAAATAAAAGAATACCAGTAATTTCCTTATTATTTAGACTATTGAGTTTTAAAAGAGCCCAATCTTTATCTTCCTGTTTTATTGAAAAATAAATTGTCCCTAATAAAAGAAGAAAACCAAAAAATAAAATCATTAAAAGTTGAAGTTGAGAGCCATTCACTATATCCCCAAGTATAAGATTATTTTTTTGCCCACCAAATGTAGAAAAATCAAGTCATCATTTGGGTTTATTGTAGCTAAATACCACGCTGATGTTACACTTAGAGCCATTGAGATTAAGGTCATAGCTATAAACATCCATAAGTTAACTATCTTGTTTTTCCAAATCATCCTTATGGCAATTTTCACTTTCATCTTAATCTTACCCCCTTATTTTCTTGTTTTCTTCAAGCTTGGTAAAGATTTCTAAAATCTCGCTGATAGTTGGTTTGTTAATTTCTTGGCGAAGCTGACCGTCAAGCAAAAATAATACTCTATCCATTTGAATAGCTACATTAGGGTCATGAGTTACAACTATAGTGCTTGTACCTATATCATTTAATTTCTTCATTTCCTCCAAAGCACTATAAGATGAATTGGTGTCTAGTGATCCTGTGGGTTCGTCTGCAAAAATGAGATCTGGTTTAAATAAAAGAGCCCTAGCTATAGCAACCTTTTGTCGTTGCCCACCAGATAATTTTGCTGGATAAGACTTCTCTTTACCGCTTAAATTTAATAGATGTAAAATTTCTTTTAACTCATTTGTATTTAACTTTCTTTTGTTAAGACTGCTTTTTAGCTCAATATTTTCTTCTACATTTAAAACAGGAATTAAATTAACATCTTGAAAGATAAAGTCAAAATTTTTCCTATACAGTTCATTTAACTTTTTCGTGGAAAGTGTCCTAATATCTTTGTTTAAAAATAAAATCTCTCCACTACTAGCCTTTATCATGCCACATAAACAATAAAGAAGTGTAGACTTCCCTGAACCAGAAGGTCCCATAATCGCTATTGATTCAGCTTTTTTCAATGATAAAGATATGTCTTTTAAAATAAAATTTTTTCCATCAAAAGTGTGGTAAAGGTTTTTTACTTTAATAACCTCCATAGAATCATCTCCCGTTATAAGAAATAAGACCTCCTAAAATTATAATTAATTTAAAAGAGGCCTTATTTTTAAATAGTTTCTTTCATCATTTAGAACTAACTGCAAAGCAATAACCACTAAACTTCTAGTATTGAAATTTAGTATTTTGGCTAGACTTTCTAGAAGCTATTTTGCTTTCATTAGTCTCATTTCTTGTAGTTTTAATATTTTAGCTGACATTGCACCTTTATCACTTTTTTTCAAATACATCATAGCTAGATATTGTTTTTTCAAATATTTCATATTCTTAAAACAACATTAAAATTTTTTGCAATTCCCAAATCCTAGAAAAATATTTATCTTTAGTTTAAAAAGTTTTCCCAATCTTTTATTAGAATTGTGGCTTGATCTTTTCTTCTTTATAAAATACTAATGTATTATCTTACACTAAGCTCATTAGTTATTTGTTGTTAAGTTAATCCCCTCTCTTTCATAATTTGTTTTATTCCATTTTCAAAACATTTTAAACCTTCCTATCTTAATTCAAGATTAGTATAACGTATTCCCTTATAGATTGCAAATATACTTGTATTTTCCATTAAAAACTGACAAAATCATATTTGTTGCTATTTTTTTGTGTTTAAAGTCATTATTACTTTTTTCTATGAAAATAGCTTTTACAATACTAATCTTTAACAAAGATAAGTTAGAAATAGAAAAACAATGTTCCACTAATATTAGTAGAAATAAAGATGTGATCCTTGGATATTTGAATATTCTGGATTTGAAGAATTGAATTCATAAATAATATTTTTTCTTCCAATTTACACTCCCTTGGAAATACACAAACAAAATTATTTTTTATTACAAGCAAATCATAAAATATCTTTTAAGCTTTTATAAATTCAAATATTTTACACTCATTACCTTTAACTTTTATTTTATTATTTGTGTTTTTGTCAAGAAGTAAAACATAATGGCAACACTTAAACAAAAGTTCCGTGTCATGAGTTATAATTATTATAGGAAATCTTTTTGAAAATTCATTTAGTAAGTTTGCCATAACTTCCATATTTCTATAATCTAACCCTGCTGTAGGCTCATCTAAAATTATTAGTTCTCTTCCTGATAAAAGTGCAGTAATAACAGCTAGTCTCTGTTTTTGTCCACCTGAAAGTTTTTGAGGATGAGAAATTCTTTCTTCCCAAAGCCCAAATGTTTTCAGAAGTCTTTTGATTAAATTCTTATCCTGATTTTTACTTGTTATTAATAGTTCATTTTCAACTGTATCTAAAAATATTTGTGAATCAACATCTTGCTGTACATAATATGAATTTTTTAATCTTTCTTTTTCATTTAGACCAAGATTTGTATTTTGTTTTTTTCCAGTTAACCCTGTTATTGTCCTAGCTAAAGTTGTTTTTCCAGTTCCATTCTTTCCTATTATTCCCATTACTTCCCCTTCTCGTAGTGAAAAGGAAACTTCATTCATAATTTTTTCTTTGTTTTGCATAACTTTTATGTTATTAAATTCTATGACATTTTTGGTATATATTGGATTTTTTTCTGCTTTTAAAAATCCTTCATCTAAGACTCTTAATCCTAAACCAGAACACATTTCAGGCCTTAACTCTCCATTTTTATAAATTGACTTTATCTCACCTCTTTCCATAAGTATAAGGCGGTCATATAAGCTTTTTAAGTAATAAATTCTATGGTCTGCTACAACAATTGTTTTTCCTAAATTTTTGAGAATACAAAAAATTTCCTTTAAGTTTTCAATACTTTTATAATCTAAACTAGATGATGGCTCATCAAAAAATATCAAGTCTGTATCATAAACTAGAGTACAAGCTATTGCCACTTTTTGCCTTTCTCCTCCCGATAAATCGAAAATAGATTTATATCTCAAATGCTCAATTTCTAATAAATCTAATACTTCGTCAACTCTTTTTATTAACTCATGTCTAGGCATTCCCATATTTTCGCCAACTAAGGCAATCTCATCTTCGACTATTGTACAAAAGAATTGATCTTTTGGATTTTGAAAAACATTGCCAATATATTTAGCCAGTTCACCCTTCTTGTATTTGCTTAACAGTTTTCCCTTTAATTTAATCTCTCCTATTAATTTACCCTCATAAAATTCTGGAATAAGACCATTCATTAGACGTAACAAAGTTGATTTACCACAGCCAGAATTTCCTGTTAATAATATAATCTCTCCCTTTTCTATCTTTAAATTTATGTTTTCTAATATATTATCTTCATCATAGGCAAAAGATTTTAAATCAACTTCTAAAATAGTTCCCATATCGTTACTCCCAATAAAATAATTCCTAATATCCAAAGCAAAGAATCAAATTTACTAAAACTTATCTCATGAAAACTTGATTTTTCGCCATCATACTCAATTCCCTTTGTGAGTATTGAGCAGGTTAAAGTATCACTAATATGCATACATTTGTATAGGAGTGGTACAAAATACAATTCAAATGCCTTTATAGGATGAAATATGCTTACTTTAAAGCCTCTAATTTTTAGTCCTTCTTTAATTTCACCAAGTCTTATTTTTATTTCTGGAAGCAATCTAAACAAAAGTGCCACAGCAATATTTAAGTTTCCTTTTATCCCCATGCTTCTTAATACTGCGATAAGGTAAGATGTGCTATAAAAAGATATAATCTTAGCCAAAATAAATATAGGTGAAAGTCTTAATCCTATTTTTAGCATTGAGTATATAGACCCTACAAAAATTCCACCAGAAATGTATTCTAAGCCTCTTGACAAAAAATATATAGTAGCTATGCCTATTAAAAAATTAAGTGCGTACTTTATAGATGTGCTAGCTAAGCACAAAAAACTTACAATTAAACATATATAATATACATTTGTAGATCCTATTAATAAAATTATTGAAAAAATGAGAATTAGCCCAAATATTGTTTTTGGGTTAATTCTAACATTTTTTTTGGTTTCTTTATTCACTTTACAAATTGCTTTTCTTGGTTTTACTTGCGAAAAATTTTTCATAAATGTAATTCCCAAAGCTGGCTCCAATTAGAGATGCTATCACTGAAATCAAATCACATATACCTATGTTAATTGGTGTATAGAAATTTTTTAAAAATGAAATATATTCAGGTGTCATCATTTTTACTATGGAAGGATTAGTTCCAAAGAAATAAGTTATAACCATAGCATGAAATGAATAAATGAACATACCAACTCCATAAGCATAACCAGCTCTTTTATTTGCTGCTCTATAATTTACTTCTCTTCCCATAACAAGTTCAGCTAATATGCCTGCTACTATATTAATAATAAGGATTGGCCACATTCCCATCAATAAAGTATAGTACACTCCAATTAGAAAGAAATAAACAAAAGCAACTCCTCTTTTACCTACTGATCTAGATAATATTACAAATACTGGTGCTCCAATAATAGTTGCAAAGGCACATGATATATACAAACTTGGTGCAACTCCCAACATTCCTGTAGCATAACCTAATCCCATTGTTAAAACAAATCCTATAATGGAAAATACTATAATTTTTACCACATCTTTTAATTTCATTTTATAATCCTCCTTATAATTTCCAATTTTCTGTTTCTTCTCTTATTTTTATAAAGTCATAATACAACCCTTTTTTTTCTAATAATCCTTCATGATTTCCTTTTTCTACAATCTCTCCTCTATCTAGTACAATAATTTGATCAGCATTTTGTACAGTTTTTAATCTATGAGCTATCATAATTACGGTTTTTTCCTTCATTAAGGCATTAATTGCTTTTTGCAATTTGTCCTCATTTTCTGGATCAACATTTGCAGTTGCTTCATCTAAAATTACAATTGGTGCATTTTTTAACATTGCCCTGGCAATAGAAATCCTTTGTTTTTCACCACCGGACAAATTAGCTCCTCCTTCACCAACCATAGTCTGATAAGCATCTGGCAATTTCATTATGAAATCATGACAGCAAGCTTTCTTCGCTGCTTCTATAACCTCATCGTGACTAGCTTCTTGATTACCAAATTTAATATTGTTTTCTATGGTATCTTCGAATAAATACACCTTTTGAAATACCATAGAAATTTTATTCATTAAAGACTCTAAACTATAATCCTTAATATTTCTTCCTCCTAGCAAAATTTGACCAGAGTTGACATCCCAAAATCTAGCAATTAAATTACATAGCGTCGTCTTTCCAGACCCAGATGGTCCAATAATTGCTGTCGTCGTATTTTCCTTAATCAACAAACTTAAATCCTTTATAATTTTCTTATTTCCATAAGAAAAATTGACCTTTTTAAATTCAATATTTATATGCTCTGTTTCAATATTTTCTCCATTTATATCAAGTTGTGGCATTTTATTTAGCTCCTCTACTTGATCTATGGATGAACTTACTACTCTTAAAACAGCCATTGATGACCCTGCTGATTCAATTTGTGCAAATACCATAAAGGAAATAATAATAGACATCAATGTATCAACTAAATTCATTGAATTGTTAAAATAAAGATATACAGCCAAAAATCCTATTGCAATAGAACCTATGCGAAGCACTAATTCCTGTGCCATATTATATGGTGTAAAAGACTTTTCTATATTTAAATTAGCTCCTTTATTTTCTCTAATAGCATTTTGAACCTTTTTATCTCCTTTTCCAGTTAAATTGAAAGACTTTATGATATGCATACCTTTGATCTGCTCTAAAATAGTTTCAACTAATTTTGTTTGAGAAATTTGTCGTTTAGGAGCTACCTGAGCAGATTTTCTTTCCATCAACGATGTAATATATAGATATAAAAGACTTGTCAAAATAACAACTATCCCTATTCTTTTGTCATAAATTAATATAATTAGTGTGAATACAATAGAATTTAAAAATCCACTCATCATATTAATAAGAACAATTGGAATTGTATTTTCAATATCTGACATAATTGTAGTCATAATTCCTACAACTTGCCCTTCGCTATTCTCATTAAAATATCCCATAGGTACGCTTTTAACTTTTTTGCCTATTTCTATTCGCTTGTCAGCTGTCATATAATAGGAAGCGTGTGTCTGTTTTAATTGAGAAAAATAATTTGTAACAGCTCTTCCTAATATACTTACTATTAAAAAGATTAATGCCAAAAGTCCTGGTTTTAGAGAATTGTTTTTTTCGACAATTCCTAAAAGGACAAAGTATACTGCACTTATCTGAAATATATGAAAAATAGCATATACAAAAGAAATTACTAGTGACTTATTAATGTTATTTTTTTCTTGTCCTGCAAAGTTCCAAATTTTTTTTAATGCACTAATCATTTTCAATCACCTCTTTTGCTCCAATGTGTGCCAGCCACATATCTTTATATAAACTACTTTTTTCTAAAAGCTCTTTATGCCTTCCTTGGCTATCTAATTTTCCGTCTTTAATAACATAGATTTGATCAGAATCTTTAATTGTAGATAGTCTATGAGCAATTACAATAACAGTTTTTCCATCTAATAGTTTAAATATTGCTTTTTGTACCAATCTCTCATTCTCAGGATCGATATACGCTGTTGCCTCGTCTAAAATTACAATTGGTGCATTTTTTAACATAGCTCTAGCAATTGCAATTCTCTGCCTTTCACCACTAGATAAGTGCCCTCCACCACTGCCAACTTTCGTATCATATCCCTTTTCCAAGTTTGTAATAAATTCATGACATCCTGATTCTTTTGCAACTTTCTCAACTTCTGCATCACTTGCACCTAATTTCCCCATTCGAATGTTTTCTCTTATAGATTCATCAAATAAGAAATTGTCCTGAGATACATAAGATATATAATTATAAATTTGTTTAAGAGGAATATTTTTATATTCCACGTTCCCAAGTTTTATTTCTCCTTGACTTGGATCATAATAAGCTCCAATGAGTTTAGCAAGTGTTGATTTGCCGCCGCCAGAAGGACCTACAAAAGCATTAAAACTGCCTTCTTTTAAATACATACTAATGCCTTTAATTACTTCATCTTCATTATTATAAGAAAATCTCAAATCATTAAGTTCTATATCTAAGTTCTTTAACATAAATTCCTTTGATGCATGATCTTGTTCTTCTTCCAAGATAATACTATCCACTGAATCTAAAATAGTTCCTACTCTTGCTAAACTATCTACGAAATTCATTGCTTCTGTTAAAAGACCCGAAATGCTAAAGGCTAAAATTATGACCATTAAAAATGTTTCTGCTTGTAAATTTCCATTTTTAAAAAATATCCAACCTACAGGTAACACTGCTAGTAAAGTAGTTGGCATAACAGATTTTGACATAGACATTAAAAATTGTACATCTTTCATCCATTTGCAATAATAATTTGCATTTGCCTTTATTTTTTCAGAAAACTTTCGATACTGTTCATCTCCTTGATTGAAAGCTTTTATTACTTCGATTCCCTCAATGTACTCTACAATAGAAGAGTTCATCTCTCCTCCAACTTGAACAGCTCCAGCAAATTGCTTTGGATATCCTTTCATAATTTTCTTCATAAAAATCATACCTATTGGAAAAGATACAAGCGATAATAGTGCCATTCTCCAGTCAAGGATAAATAAATAAATTAAAATAAGTATTGGTCCGATTATATTGGCAGTAAGTTCAGGTATTAAGTGGGCAACAGGTCTTTCTAAACTTTCTACCTGGTCAACTATTATTTGTTTTATTTTTCCGCTGGGCGTATCTACAACTTTTCCAAGAGATAACTTAGGCAACTTTTTTAATATCTTTAATCTAATCTCCTCTAACAAACTATAAGCAGACTTATGTGATTTGGATAAGGCTATGTTATAGAAAATAACTTTAATTAAATAACCTATAAATCCTATCAAAAACCACTTAATATAAAAATCAATTTTTCTTACATCGCCTATTAAAGCAGCGATAATTTTGCCAGCAGAAATAAAGGGTATAATTCCACCAATTACTCCTATAATTGCAAACAAAATGGCGAGTCGCAATTCTTTATGCTCATTTTCTGCTAAATTCCATAATCTTTTTAATGGACTTTCTTTTTTCATAAAAACCTCCTTTTGTAGATAACTAAGTTATCTGTTGTTTAAAAAATTTGAGGTTATAAACCTCGCATTTTTTTCCAACCATCATTGAAGAAACTAGATATAATTTTTGCATTTTGCATGGCTTGTTCTTTAGTATTAGAATGAACAACTAATTCCGCAAGAGCATAAATATAAGCATGATTAATAAGATGCAGACCTTCATCTGTAATAACGCTCTTATAACCGTCTTTATGAATCATATTTAAAATCTTTTTATGATTATCATCTTCAAAGCCTACAATTTTTTCAATAAAATTTTCATATTTAGTCCCGTAAGATGAAAATACTAACAATTGAAAATTTTCTTTATTATCATAAAAATATGATACAGAACGAATTGAAGCTTCTTCTTTCAGTTTTATGATTTCTAATATTATTTTCTCGCTAATAGGGCAATCTGAATTATACTTAATAAAACTCTTGTCTTTATATTTTTTATACAAATTAAGAATGTCATAAGCAAGTTGTCCCACCATTGACTCAAATAATTCTTCTTTATTAGAAAAATATTTATAAAACGCTCCCGTTGTTACACCTGCATCTTTACAAATTCTTCTTAAATTTGCATTCTCAAATCCTATTTCTAAAAACTGTTTCTTACCACTTTCTATAATTTTTTCTTTCGTATTTAATACTTCCAAACTAAACACCATCCATTAGCATAATTTATTCAGATAACTTTGTTATATAGCTTGATTATACTTTTTATCTACAAAAAAATCAATACTAATTATCATTTATCCCTTTCAATCATAAATCCCACCCTGATTCTTTCATAAATATTACTATTAATAAATTTAAAACCATAAGAATTAAAACACTAATATCATTTTTTCTAAACTTAATAAGATGTCTACTTGTTTTTTCAACAGGAGCATCAAGACCTCTCACGATAGCTGATTGAGACAATTCGTCTCCTATTTCTAAAACACTTGCAAAAAGAGGTATAAAAAAATATTCCATAATTAGAAGAGGTTTTTCAATAAATTCTTTAAATTAAAATTGATTCCTCTAGTCTTCATTGCCATATTAATATGACTCCACTCACCTTTAATTGTTGGGATTTGTATAGGAGTGGTACAAAATACAATTCAAATGCTTTTATAGGATGAAATATGCTAACTTTAAAGCCTCTAATTTTTAATCCTTCTTTAATTTCACCAAGTCTTATTTTATATTTCAAATTTTATTATGTCTTCTATATTTACTTGGGCTTAGACCTGTGAATTTTTTAAAGGACCTTGCGAAATTAGAAGGGTTTTTAAATCCCACTTCTTCACACACATCAATTATATTTTTATTTGTTGATATTAAAATTTCCTCTGCTTTAATTAATCTCATATTATTTAAATATCTCATGGGAGTATACTGAAATATACGCATAAACCTATTGTTTAGGTATGATTTTGAAATTTTAAATTCTTTGCAAATTTTATTTAGATCGATGTCTTCTTTCATATGAGTTTTAAGGTAGCTTTCTATCTGATAAATCTCTTCTTTCATCGCATCCTCTTTGTAATATTTTGTCCTGTTTTCTGTAACTTTTTCATTTGCTATCCTATACATAAGTTCCAATATTTTTAGAGTTATTAAAATCACATCTCTATTTTTTAAGGCTTCTATTAATTGATTGGCAAGAAATATTAGTTCCCTGCTATTGAAAGTATAACCAAAGTCTTTAATATTTTCTACATTTTTTAAAAATTTTGAGATTATTTTATAACTCTTGTCTTTGTGATCTATATGTTTTGGCGATATTGCTATATTAAAGGCAATAGTCTTATTACTTGTACAATAGGACTCCAATGATTTGGGAAGGGATTTTCCCACAAATATTTCCCTTGTTATCAAAACTCTTGTGTTATTTATATGAGTATAATAATTGCCTTCATATGAATATCCAATTCTATATCCATATGTGCCCTCGCTTTCCGAATTTTCAGCCATATATCTATGCTTAAAATCTATAAATAATACAGTAATGCCTGGAAATATGGCATAGGATCTCATTTTATTTTCTGGATATTCAATTCCCTCATAATCAAAAATATTTTTATCCTCTGTTGGCGATACTTTAAACCCCCAACTTTCATATCCTTTTTTATCCACTTACAAATTTCACCACATTTTCTTGCACCATTTTTATAAACTCATAGTCATGAGTTATTATAATAATGATTTTTCCATCTTCTTTCATTTCTTTTATTACTTTTATCAAATTTCTCATATTTTTAAAACAAAGCCCCGATGTAGGCTCGTCTAATATTACAATACCCTTTGGACTTGCCTTTGCAAGTGCAAGAGCAAGCCTTTGTTTTTCTCCTCCCGATAAACTCTGAGGGTGAAAGTCTTTTTTGTCCCAAAGTCCAAATTCTCTTAAAGTTTCCTCTTTTAATTTTTCATCATTTGATACAATGGAAATCTCGCTATATACCGATTCTGTAAAAAGTTGATAATTTACATCTTGCATCACAAGGGATATATTGTCGCCGTGATTTTTTATTTTTTCTTTACAATAGTATACTTCTCCTTTTTGCCCCTTATTCAGTCCGCAAATATTTCTAATAAAAGAAGATTTTCCGATTCCATTTTCTCCAATTATAAAATGACTTCCCTTGCTAAAAGATATTGAAAAATCAAATATTTCTTTTCCTCCGCTATATTTACAATAAAAATCTTTGCAAATTAATTCATCTTCCTCGTTATATGATTTGTCAAATAGGTTTTTTTCAGTATAATTATCATTTTTAAAATCCCTTTCTTCTATATTTTGTAAAATCCTGAGATGATGCTTTTTTATCAAAACATCATCTACATTATTTTTGTCATATGAAAAAATTTTGTTGTTCTCAATTACAAAAATTTTATCCAAAATATCCCTTAAATAATAAAGCCTATGCTCTGCAATTATTATAATTTTGCCCTGTTTTTTTAAAATCTTTATATCTTCAGAAAGCCTGTTTATAGACTCCCTATCCAGTGATGCGGAAGGTTCGTCAAATAGGTAAATCTCGTTATCCATGACAGAAACAGAAGTTATGGCAACTAATTGTTTTTCTCCCCCTGATAATTTAAGTAAATCTTTATTCAGAAGTTTTTCTGTCGAAAGCAGTTTGGTATAGTATTCTATCCTATTAAAAATTTCCTCTTTTTCCATTTTTCTATTTTCCAAGGCAAAGGCTATTTCATCAAGGGAATTTATTGCATAAAATTGATTTTTTGGATTTTGAAATACTGTCGATATTTTCTCGCTTCTTTTTGTAATATCACTTTCCAGTAAATTCTCGCCATTTAATTTTATTTCCCCACATATTTTTGCACTTGTTATCTCTGGGATTATGCCGTTTATTAATTTTATAAGAGAAGATTTACCGCAACCTGATTCTCCCGTTATTACATTTATGCTACCTTTTTCAAATTTTAAATTGATATCGTCTAGGATTTTTAAATTTTTACCCTCATCATTTTCATATTCCAGAGTCAAATTTTTAAATTCTAACATAGCTTCACCTTAATAAACAAAATCGTCAAAAACAAAGAAAATAAAATTAGTATATAATCATAAAACTTTAGGCTTGCATTTGAAATACTACTTCTTTCTTCCCCTACTCTCATACCTCTTGTCATGGCAGATATTGATACATTATCGGCTGTTTGAGAAGTTATCATAAGAAGTGGAACAAATTTGTATTCTATAATTCTTGCCGGATTTTTAAAAAAATTTTTTAATGTAAGCCCGTGCATATACATCGCCTCGTTAATCACCTTATAGTCTTCTTTAATGGAGTAGAAAAATCGAAACATAACAGAAATCGGAATTATAATAAAATCGGGAAATTTCATCCTTGTTAGAGAATATACAAGGTCGCTCATCTTTGTGGTTGTCACTCCATAATACCCCATCATCACGCCCGGAATAATTCTAAGTATTATTCCACAATAGAGAGTAAGTACCATAGCAAGAAAATTCCCCTGAAAATGTGGCAAAAACTTTTGCCCCAATAAAGCAATTACTGTATAGAAAAGTCCCTTGAAAAATAGGGACTTTTCTCTGTCAAAAAGTGCTAAGATATAAGGAAATACAACTAATAAAATACCAAGGAAAGGATATTTTTGACTTACGGAACCTTCTACCACAACAATTCCAAGTACTATGGTTAATATGAACTTTGTCCTGAAATCCAGTTTCATTAAGCCATTCCCGCTTTTTTAAAATGCTTATTCAAAATTTTAATCCCGATAGTGCAACCCAAGTAGCCTCCTATCATTCCAAGAATAACAATCGGTAAAAAGGACCACATCGGCATGACGCTCATTAATTTATTTACGTATTCTTTTCCATAACCCTGTGCAATTAAAGACTGTATATAGGCATCTCTTGCAAAATATAGCGGAATAAGATTTGCCGCCGCAAATAACATAAATACTAGATAAGAAAGTCTTGCGTGTTTTATAGATTTATAGTCTCCCTTTTTCATAATATATTCGGAGATAAGTGAAAATACTATAATAAGTGGAAATACAATGGCTCCATGACCTGACATTGAAAACACCAGCCCAAAAATTATTCCCATAATCAAAATCATCCCAAATTTATTTATCTTCGTTGAGTAAAGCATAAATACAGGACCTGATATTATGCCGCAACAAAATGGTACAATTGGCATGGCAACGGGAATAAAACCAATCATACCTCCGATCCATGTGGCTGCCATTATTAGCAATGAAAATACTCCTGCATTTACTAAATCACGGACTGTAAATTTTTTCATTTTTCCTCCTTAAAATACAAATTCTTCCGATTTTCTTGAAGAGTCTATCATCTTTTTATATGTCCTGCTTGATTTCAGTAGTTCTTCATGCACACCTGACTCTTCAATTTTCCCATTATTCATCACAATGATTTGATTTACCTTTTCTATTGATTTCATTCTGTGAGAAATTATCATGACGGTTTTATTTTTTGTAAGTTTATTTAATGACTGCTGAATATATTTTTCATTTTCTACATCAAGACTTGCCGCAATTTCATCAAGTAAAATAATCTCTGCATCTTTTAGAAATGCTCTTGCAATAGAAATCCTTTGTCTTTCGCCTCCTGATAGATTTGAACCATTTTCTCCTATAAATGTGTCATACCCTTGAGGCAGTTTTTCTACAAATTCATCACAATTGGCAAGTCTTGCCGCTTCTATTACCTCTTCATCAGATGCGGACAAATTGCCTATTCTAATATTGTCCATTACCGAGCCGTTAAATAATAATACCTCTTGAAATACTATTGATATATGCTTAAATAAATCTTCTGTCCTTATTTTTTGTATTTCTTTGCCATCAATAATTATTTTTCCGCTGTCATAATCATAAAGTCTGGACACCAATCTTAAAAGAGTGGTCTTTCCACACCCAGAAGGCCCTACAAGAGCTGTTGTCTTTCCTTGAAGTGCTTTAAAAGAAATATCATCTATTACTTTTTTCCCGTCAAGATAAGAAAATTTCACATTTTCTCCTGAAATATCGAATTGATTTAACTCACTAGCACTTCCTAATTGAGTTGGAGCCTCTTTAAGTTTCCTTATTTTTTCAACAGGAGAGTCGATATACATCATTTCCGCATAATATTGATTAAATGCTGCGATACCGTCAATAAGTCTTGCTGCCGCAAATAAATATCCTGCAAAATAAAGTATGTTAATATTACCTGAGATTAATTCAGTAAGTCCAAAATATACCACAAATCCGAGAGCAAAATTCCCTACAATTCCGGTTAAAGTTATTGGCACAACTTGTCCGATTTCTGAAGAAATATGATATTTCTCAAGTTCTCTTACAAATTCCAGTGCATCTTTTTTCTTCTTTTCAGATAAATTATAGGATTTTATTTCTGTGGATAAATCTATTAATTCCTGAAACATTTTAGACGATTTTCTTTGCTCTTTATAATATATTTCAGTTGCCCTCGTCTGCCTTTTTTTTGAAAGAAAACTTAAAAGCATGGACACCAAAATTGGAAACATCACCGCAAGTCCAAGTTTTATATTTCCCACTAGAAGCAAAATTCCTATAATGGCGAAGTTTATCATAAAACCGTAAAATCCCGGAATGGCATGACTCATGGCATGTTCAACAGTTTCCACATCCTTCATTATAGTTTGCGACAGGTCTGTTAGACTATGCCTTGAATAAAAAGATAGTGGAAGATCCTTTATTCTCTCGGATATTTCTATCCTAAGATTTGCCGATTCTTTATAAGTTTCGTTATATGTCGTTATATAATCCTTGTTAATTACATAAATCATAAAAAGTCCGATTGCGACAAAAACAATAATTGATATTTTAAAGTCAAAATTTCCTAATCCGAGAAGTCCCTGAATGACATACATTAAAAACATAATGGGCATCATATAGGATAGGCTCTTCAAGGCAGAGTATTTTATCGCAACAATTGTTCCTTTAGCACCTATTTCAGTCAATGCAAATCTATTTTTTATATAATTTTTCATACACTAACCTCCCATTCATTTGCAGATTCGTATAAATCGACAAAAGCTCTGTATCGAGTTTCCCTTTCCATGAGTTCCTTGTGATTTCCTCTTTCAATGACTTTTCCCTTTTCTACAACAAGTATTTCATCTACTCCACGCACAGATGAAAGTCGGTGGGCTATCATAATAGTTGTTCTATTTTTTATTAGCTCTGAAAAAACAAGTAAAAGTTCGTATTCATTTTCAGGGTCTGCTGCAGCTGAGGCCTCGTCCAATATGATAATTTTTGGATTTTTTAAAAAGATTCTAGCAATTGAAACTCTTTGAATTTCACCACCTGATAGATTTATCCCTTCCGCTCCTATAACAGCTTTGTAGCCATCTTTAAATTTATCAATAAATTCATTGCATCTTGCCTTTTTAAGAGCATCATAAACTTCTTCGTCCGATGCATTTTCTCTTGCAAGTTTTACATTGTCAAAGATTGTAACGCCATTAAAGAGTTTTGGGTTTTGAAAAACGATTCCTATTTTGTTCATGAGATACTCTTTCTCGTAAGAAGAAATATTTTTATCTCCTATCCTAATTTCACCGGAGTCCACCGGATAAAGTCCGGAGATTAGTTTAGCAATCGTCGATTTACCGCTTCCCGATGAGCCTACCAAAGCATAGACCTTGTTTTCCGATAATTTAAGAGAAAAGTTTTCGAGTATTTTATTTTCTCCGTCATAAGAAAAATCTACATTCCTAAATTCTATATCCGTAGTTTTCATTTCCCTATCTTGTCCGAAGTTTATCTTCTTTTGCTCCATCTCTTTAAATAAATTCTCAAGATTATCAACTGCCATATTTGCCTGAAATTGGTACATGGATACATACATTATCTTCATAGTATTTGAAAAAAACAGTCCCATAAAAAGAGTGAAAAATAAAACCTTGGCACTCCACAACGCCGGACTATCCCCTCGTGAAACCATAAATAAAGCTATGAAAACAGGGCTTACTATAAAAATATTTAAAATCCACTGAAAAGCCACATAGGGAATTCTGCAAGACATGGAATATTTGTATACCATTTCTTTGTACTCAATTATTGAATCATATAGTTTTTTAAATCCGATGACTGGTGCATTGAAAATCTTCACTACGGGCATACTGCGCACATATTCAACTGCTCCTGCGTTTAACTCATCAAGTTTCTTCATGTAAGCATCCATAAATTGGGTTTCTCCCATCATCTTTTTCATTATAATTAGAGATATAAAAACAATAATCACAAAAAATATTCCAAGATATATATCAAGTGTAAATACCAAAGCCAGCATCAATAATGGTGTTAAAATAGCAGCCGTTTGATCTGGAATCAGATGGGCGACAATCATGTGAGTCTGTTCCACATTATTGTCTATTATTTTTCTGACTTTTCCCGAGTTATGTACATCAAAAAAAGTATTTGAAGCCTCTAAAAGATGTCTTATACCCTTTTCTCTTAATCTTGTTTCCAGTCTAAATCCCGCAAGATGACTCATCCACGTTCCTGCAAGATATAAAAGTCCATGAGAAACAAACAAAAGTAAAATAATCGTAGCAATTTTTAAAGCTTCCTCAAGACTTTCTCCTAAAAAAACATCTTTAAGTAGCAGCCATATTAAATAATAAGCTGTAAATTGCATTATAATCCCTGCCATAGTTAAAATTACAGATAAAAATCCATGCATTTTTCTCTCTGGCATATAAGAAAATAATTTCTTGTATAATTTCAAATTTAAACCTCCTTAAAATAAATAGATAAATATTGCGTTTATTGCTAATTGTTATTGATATTTTTTATCATTTATATGGTAGCATATCTTTTTAATCTTTTCTATTCAAAAATCTTCTTCTATTCAATTATTGTTTGAATATTCAATTCATTATTTTTAAATTTTATAATGAACACGATCAATAAAAATTAGATGCTTATTTGAAAAGGCATTAAGAAAGTTTTTAAAGATTCCAACACTTAAGATTGTCATGAAAACTTGCTAGCCTGTCTGATTTTAATAGACTAATCTTATACTTATAAAGTTAATAAAAACTCTTTAGAATTATTAGGGTAATCTCAAAACAAAAGAGCTTTCAAGATTTATTATAATATCCTAAAAGCTCTTAACTTCCACACTTTTTAATCTTTTATTTTATTTTCCTCCTTTAAAATAATTCTTACTCTACAATCTTCCATTCTCTTGACTTTTCTTGATAATTCCATAGGTCTTTATATAGTCCTTCATTTTTAATAAGTTCTTCATGCTTCCCAACTTCCTCTACCTTTCCTTTGTTTAAAACAACAATTTTATCAGCTCCCATTACGTTTCTTAATTTATGAGCTACAACCACAACTGTTTTATTTTTAATTAAATTTGATATTGCCTCTTGTATAATAAGTTCATTTTCAGGATCAAGTGAAGATGTTGCTTCATCAAGTAGTATTATCGGGGAATCCTTTAAAATTGCTCTCGCTATTGATATTCTTTGTTTCTCACCTCCAGACAGAGTCGCT
>NZ_JBNPOJ010000014.1:0-44559 GCF_050315115.1 Peptoniphilus sp. SGI.035 | reverse complement strand
TTTATTTTTAAGTAAATAATTATCGTACAAGTTTTGAAGGGATAATTTGTTTTGAATTAATTTTAATTTATTTTTACGAGTAAGAGTTTTTATAAAATGTTCTTTTTTTAAAGCGTCGGATTTATCGATACATTCTTCACTAAAAACCATTTCAACAGGAAGATGTGATGCGGTATATTTTGATGCAATTCCATCATTGTGTGCCTTTAATCTTTTTTCTAAGTTATTAGTGTATCCAGTATATAAACTCCCGTCGCCACACTTTAAAATATAAACGTAACTAGACATAAGATTCTCCACTAAGATATTCGTCAACTGTGAAATTTACAATCTCAAATTCAAATCCACGACTTTGCAAATACTTTTTTGCAGAATTTATTTTTTTTAAATCTTTTTCATTAGCATCTAATTTTTTGCTTATAAGTTTTTCGGCATTTAAATATTCCAATTCATAATCATAGTCTTTCATAATTTTTTCAATAATCCTATTGTCAATTCCCTTAGACCTTAACATGTAAATAATTTTTATCTTGCCATACTTTTTTATATTCATGGCATCATATAAGTATCTCCTTGCATAATCCTCGTCATTTAAATACTTTTTTTCATTTAAGATGGGGATAATTATATCTATTATATTTTTACTTACTTTATTTTTATACAAATGGTCTATTAGCTGTTTTTCAGTCTTATTTCTTTGTAAAAATTTATAGGCTATAAGAAGGGCATTTGATTTTTCATCTTCAAATTTTAATTTTTCGATAATTTCATCTTCTACTTCTTGACCTTTGTAGAGACCAAATTCAATTAGAGTTTCTTCTGAAATATTTATTTCTTTGCCATTATCAAAAAGAATATGAAATTTTTTATTTTCAAAACTTATATTTGATATAATCATTTTATCACCAAGATAATTTTAACATAAAAAAAGAAAATTCAAAATTCATCTAATTTAACAAACTGTGGAAAAATAAAAGTAAAGAGTATATAATTATAGAGAGTTTAAGACGAAGAGGTGTAATATGTTTGAATTAATCTCACAAGTGCTGAGATATGTTTTTATAATCTTAATTTATCTTTTTATTTTTAGTATTTTAAGACTGATGTATCTCGATGTGAAAAGCATGACAAGTAGAGGAGAGTCCCTTGATGATGCTTATTTAAAAGTGGTAAATAGACTTGATTCATTGAACTTTAAAATGCAGGAGTATTATGTAATAGATGGCGATATAACTCTTGGCAGAAGTTCAAGGAACGATGTGGTTATAAAGGATAAATTTGTAAGTAAAAATCATTTAAAAATTCTTGACAAAAATCAAGCATATTATATTGAAGACCTTGGTTCTGCCAATGGAACTTTTTTAAATGGTACGAAAATTGAACCCAATGAGTTAATTGAACTTCAAAATAATGACAAAATTGGTGTTGGTTTTATTCAATTTATTTTTGTAGATAAAAGGTGAAATTGTGTTAGATAATATTTTAAAACAGCGAAAGCCTAGAAATCTCCTTTTGATTTTTGAAATTCTAAGTATTTTATTGTTGTTTTCTTTTAACAATAACAATGTTGATAAATATATAGTTATTTTATTTTTAGGTTTGATTTTAATTGTATACATTTCAAATTTAGTTTTGGGAAAAGTATCTTCAGGAGACAATTATATATTTTTAATAGTCTCAATGCTTTTGAGTCTTGGAATTATAACTATATATAGGTTATCTCCAAAACTTGGATTAAGACAACTTATTTGGGTATTGGCAGGTATATTAGTTTTTTATTTAACATATTTTGTAATTAGGGCTATGAGAAGGCTTGAATATATGACAGGTCTTTACTTAGGGCTTTCAGTTTTATTTTTTCTTCTTACAATTATTCTTGCACCAGATAAGTATGGTGCAAAAAACTGGATAGAAATTTCAGAAGGGATAACAATTCAGCTTTCAGAATTTACTAAAATCTTAGTAATATTTTTAATAGCTTCTTTTTATACAACTTTCCAAACAAGACTTAAAAAATTAAATTACAAACATACTTCGTATTACTTAATGGCAGTAATATATATTTTTGTTGGATTTTTATTTATTCAAAGAGACCTTGGGACAGCTGCTATATTTATTAGCATATATACTCTTCTTCAATACATCTATGATGAAGACAGAAAATCAATTATAGTAAATATTGGACTTATGTTGTTTGGCTCAGTAGCTGGATATTTTTTATTTTCTCACGTCAGAAATAGAGTTGATATTTGGCTAAACCCATGGACAGCTGATAAAGTAGTAAATAGCGCTAGACAAATTGTTCAGTCACTTTTTGGAATAAGCGAAGGTGGATTTTTCGGTCAAGGAATTGGGCTTGGTTATCCAAAACAAATTGCCTTTTCTTACTCAGATGTTATATTTTCATCAATTTGTGAAGAAATGGGCATATTAGTAGGCATTGGAATTATTATGCTCTATATGCTTTTAGTTTATCGAGCCATAAAGATTGCACTAAATCAAGAATATTTGTTTTACAGGATTCTTGCTCTCGCTATTGCAATTTTATTTACAGTACAAGCTTTTCTTAATATTGGTGGTGTTATAAAATTAATACCAATGACAGGACTTACACTTCCTTTCATTTCTTATGGCGGAAGTTCTATGATTTCAAGTTTTGTTGCACTTGGAATACTTCAAGTTACTAGTGAAGATTTATCTTACAAATATGATAGGGGAATTGACAATGAATAGTAAAGACAATAAGAGAATTTTGGTTTTACTTGTTTTTTTAATGATGCTATTAGTTGCTCCAATAATTTATCTCACTTATTTCACAGTCTTTAAAGCAGGAGACATTATTAATCATCCTGCAAACAGAAGAAGTGAGTTGAGAGAAAATTCTGTTAAACGTGGAACTTTTTACGACAGAAATCACGAAGTTCTTGCTTATTCAAATGGAGAAAAATATAATTATCATAGAATTTACAATCAACCTGTTATTTATTCTCACATAATTGGTTATTCTGACAAAATAGTAGACAAATACGGTCTTGAAAAAGAATTAAATAGCTATCTCGTTGGTAAAGAGGGCTCAAAGATTTTAAAAACCTTCAAATCAATAATAAATAAAAATTATGATCTATATAGTGGAGATGATGTTACATTAACAACCGATACTAATCTCCAAGAAAAAACTAGATCAGTTTTATCAGGAAAAACTGAAAAGGGTTCAGTAGTAATGATGAATCCCAAAACTGGAGAAGTTCTTTCCATGATTTCACTTCCAGACTTTAATTCGCAAAATATAGCCAAGGATATGCAAAAAATTAATGAGGAAAATAATGGTGCCCTTTTTAATAGTTCCACAAAAGGAAAATTTGCACCTGGTTCAATTTATAAGATAATTACAACTACTGCCATACTAGAATCTGGAATTTCACAAAATTATACAGATGAGGGAGTGGAGAAAATTGATAATGGTCGTGAATTTAGAAATGCAGGTAACAAAACTTATGGAAGAGTTGACCTTAAAAAAGCATTTACAAATTCATTAAATACTTATTTCGTAAGAAAATCTGTTGATATGGGAATAGATGAAATGGCACAAGTTTCTGAGAAATACATGTTAAATAAAAAAGTTGATTTTGAACTACCTCTAGAAACTTCAACATGGGATTACAAGAGGAGTGGATTTGATAGAACTGCACTTGGAGCTGCAGGTATTGGACACGACACAGTTTTAGTTACGCCTCTTGAAATGTGTATGGTGGCGTCTACCATTGCTAATGATGGTGTAATGATGCAACCTCATATTGTAAAAAGAATTGATTCCTCAGATGGAAAGAATATATTGAGAAATTCTCCAACTATTTTAAGCGAAGTAACCTCTAAAGAAAATGCAAATCAAATTACTAAATACATGGTCAATGTTGTTAACAATGGTACTGGAACAGAAGCTTATGTTCATGGCTTGAAAGTTGCAGGAAAGACTGGTACTGCTCAACTTGATTTAAAAGAAGGAACTAATAATGCCTGGTTTATAGGATTTGCTCCTGCAGATGATCCAAAAGTTGCAATTGCAGTTGTAATTCCAAACGTAAAAGATTATGGGTCAGAGGCAGCTGCCCCTATTGCAGGTGAACTTTTAAAATATGCTGTAAACAATTTACAACTTGAAGAAGAGTGATGTCATGTTTAATAATAATTTTGTAACGGCCTTTGTTGCTGCAGCGGGAATGGGAAAGAGAATGAATATGGGAATAAATAAACAATTTCTTTCCATTGATGACAAGCCAATACTTGCTCATACTATTAAGAAGATTGAAAAATCAAAGTACATTGACTTTTTAATTTTGATAGTAAAAAAAAGTGATATGCGATATGTATATGATATCATTGAAAAACATAAAATTAATATAAATTACAAAATAGTCTACGGTGGCAAAGAGAGACAGGATTCAATTTATAATGGACTTTTAAAAATGCCAGAAAAAACTGATATTATCCTTACCCATGATGGAGCAAGACCCTTTGTATCAGTAGATAAAATTGACGAAGCAATTGAGAATGTATTGGATACTGGAGCAGCTGTCTTGGCAAATCCAGTTAAAGACACTATAAAAGTTTCTACGGATGGAAAACTTGTAGATTATACTCCAAATAGAGATAGACTGTGGCAGGTTCAAACGCCTCAAGTTTTTAAAAAAGATATTCTTATGAAAGCTTACGATCAAGCTTATTCTGAAGGATATTATGGTACAGACGATTGCTCCTTAGTTGAGAAGACGGGAATTAAAGTGAAATTAATTTATAACTCATATGACAATATAAAAATCACTACAAGGGAAGACTTGTCCATTGCAAACATCCTAGTAAAGAAGGTGAATACATGAGAATAGGAATTGGTTATGATGTTCATAAATTAGTAGAAGATAGAAAATTATTTATTGGCGGAATTGAAATTCCTTATGAAAAGGGACTTTTAGGCCATTCTGATGCAGATGTACTTATTCATGCGATTATGGATTCAATTTTAGGTGCCCTTGCTCTTCGAGATATTGGCTACCATTTTCCTGATAATGACAATAATTACAAAGACATTGATTCAAAAATTCTTTTAAAAAGAGTTTTTGAAATTATGAAATCTAAAAACTATAAAATTGGAAACATTGATGTTGTCGTCGCTTGCGAAAAGCCAAAATTAGCACCCTATATTGACAAAATGAGAAAGGTAATTGCAGATATTTTAAATACGGATATAGAAAATATTTCTATAAAGGCAACGACAACTGAAAAACTTGGCTTTATTGGAAGGGAAGAGGGAATTTCCTCAGAATCAGTATGTTTACTTGAAAGGGATGATTAATTAGATGAAGTTTTTTATTGATACGGCAAATATTGAAGAAATTAAGGAAATTAATTCTTGGGGTGTTCTATCAGGAGTAACAACTAACCCAACACTTATCTCAAAAAGTGGCGGAGTTTTTGAAGATGTGATCAAAGAAATATCTGAAATTGTTGATGGAGACATTTCTGCGGAAGTTATTTCTACAGATTTGAATGGAATGCTTAAAGAAGCAAGAGCTCTTGCAAAAATTTCTAAGAATATTGTAATAAAAATTCCAATGATTGAAGAGGGATTAAAGGCTGTAAGTATACTTAATAAAGAGGGCATAAGGACCAATGTAACTTTGGTATTTTCAGTTTCTCAAGCTTTATTAGCAGCAAATGCTGGTGCTACCTATGTGAGTCCTTTCATGGGAAGACTTGATGATATTGGTGAATCGGGAATTAATCTTGTTGAGGATATAGCATATATATTTAAACAATATGGATATAATACTCAAATTATTGCAGCGAGCATAAGACATATAAATCATGTAAAAGATGTTGCGAAAACTGGTGCAGATATAGCAACTATTCCTTATAAAATATTTAAAGAAATGATTAAGCATGAATTAACAGATAGTGGTTTAAAAAGATTTTTAGAAGATTTTAAAAATGTAAAGACAAAGGAGAAATAAGATGGACAGAAATTTAGCACTAAACTTAGCAAGAGTAACAGAAGCGGCAGCACTTTCAGCAGGTAAATGGCTTGGAAGGGGAGACAAAAATGCAGCAGATGGTGCCGCAGTTGATGCGATGAGAAGAATGTTTGACACAGTTGATATTGATGGAACTGTAGTTATTGGCGAAGGAGAAATTGATGAAGCTCCTATGCTTTATATTGGAGAAAAAATTGGTACAAAAAAAGGCGAAGAACAAGTAGACATTGCAGTTGACCCTATTGATGGAACAAATTCTATTGCAAATGGTACTGATAATTCTATCGCTGTACTTGCAGTAGCTCCTAAAGGATGTCTTTTAAATGCACCTGATATATACATGGATAAAATTGCCTGTGGACCAAAAGCTAAGGGACTTATTAAACTTGACGATACACCAACTGAAAATATTAAAAGAGTAGCAAAAGCTCTTAACAAAAATATTAATGATATAGTCGTAGCTGTTTTAGATAGACCTAGACATGAAAATCTAATTAATGAGATAATTTCTATTGGAGCGAGAGTTAAAAAAGTTTCTGACGGTGATGTTGTTACAGCTATTGAAACTTGTTATGAAGATTCTGGAATTGATCTTGTAATTGGTCGTGGAGGTGCACCTGAAGGGGTAATTGCAGCTGCAGCCTTAAAATGTTTAGGTGGAGATTTCCAAGGAAGACTTCATCCAACAGATGAAAAGCAAGAGCAAAGATGTAGGGATTTAGATTCAGATTTAAAAAAGGTTTATACAATTGAAGATTTAGTAAAGGGAAATGAAGTTATTTTCTCAGTAACTGGTATTACTTCTGGAGAAATTCTTGAAGGAGTAAAATACTACGGGGACAATAAAGCAAAGACTGAAACTTTAGTCCTAAGACTTCCTAGTGGAACGCAAAGATTTATAAAATCAATTCACTCTCTTGATTTAAAACCTGATTACGCAAAATAATTATTATGAACAATGACAATGAATTAAAAAATAAATCCATAGATGATTTGAGAAAAATTTCTAAATCATTAGGATTAAAAGATGTTGAAAAATATAATATTGAAGATTTAAAACATTATATTATTAAAGGCGAGATCCAAAATAAAAATTTGAAAGATGAACCTTTGGAGAGGTTAAAAGTTTCTGAACTTAGAGATATTGCTAAAGATTATGGAATTGAAAAATCCTATAGTTTAAAAAAAGAAGCACTAATTAAAGAAATAAATTTAATAAGAGAAAATGAAAAAATTGAAAATTTAGATCTTTCAGAAAATGCACAAAAAACTTTAAAAAATTTAGAAGAAAAAGACTATGTTAAAGGGATTTTAGAACTTCATCAAGATGGTTATGGATTTTTAAGACGAGTTAATTATCTTCCAAGTGAAGAGGATATCTATGTGTCCCCATCACAAATAAGAAAGTTTAGACTTAGAAATGGCGATGAAATTCTTGGAATTAAATCTCCTCCAAAGGATGGAGAAAGTTTTAATGCTCTGTTATATATTAAATTAGTAAATGGAATGCATCCTTCAAAAGTATTGAACAGACCTTATTTTGACAATCTAACTCCAATCTATCCTAAAAATAAAATTAATTTAGAGACAAAAGAGGAAGATATAGCAATGAGAGTAATAGATTTGCTTTCACCAGTAGGACTTGGTCAAAGGGGACTAATAGTATCTCAACCAAAATCTGGAAAGACAACTCTTTTGAAAAAAATATCTAAATCAATTAATATAAATTATCCCAATTTGCATTTGATAGTATTGTTAGTTGATGAAAGACCTGAAGAGGTTACGGACATGAAAAGATTTGTTAAAGGTGAAGTGGTGTATTCAACCTTTGATGAAAACCCTAAAAATCACACTCGTGTTGCTGAAATGGTAATCGATAGGGCTAAGAGATTAGTTGAAAATAAAGAAGATGTTGTAATACTTTTAGATTCTTTAACTAGATTATCTCGTGCCTATAATTTAATCACGCCCACAAGTGGCAAAACTCTTTCTGGAGGACTTGATCCTCTGTCACTTCACAAACCAAAGAGATTTTTTGGTGCTGCAAGAAATATTGAAGAGGGCGGTAGTTTAACCATACTTGCCACGGCTCTTGTGGATACAGGTTCAAGAATGGATGATGTAATCTTTGAAGAGTTTAAGGGAACGGGCAACATGGAACTTCACTTAAACAGAACTCTTTCAGAAAAGAGAATTTTTCCTGCTATTGATATTTTAAAATCTGGCACAAGAAAAGAAGAACTATTATTGAATAAAGACGAGCTAGCATTTAATTACGAGTTTAGAAAAAATTTAAACGAAGAGAATATTGAAGATGTAACCGAAAAATTTTTAGATAAACTTTCAAATACAAAGAGTAATTCAGAGTTTTTAAATAAATAGTTTATCTTTGTTTCTTAAAATGTTGATTTATAGCCTAGTTTATTGTATAATAATTGAGGTAATAAATATAATTTGTATAATAATGAAAATTATGTTATAATATAAAAATTGAGTTATAAAATACTTTAAGGGGGCTAAACAATGAAAAAAGGAATTCATCCAGATTATAAAGAAGCTACAGTAACTTGTGCTTGTGGCAATACTTTTAAAACAGGATCTGTTAAAGAAGATTTAAAAGTTGAAATTTGTTCAGCTTGTCATCCTTTCTTTACAGGAAAGCAAAAACTCTCTGATCATGGCGGAAGAATTGAAAAATTCAATAGCAGATACAAGAGAAATAAATGACAGTAAGGTTAGCCTAGCTAACCTTTTTTATTACTTAAATTTATGAAAATAAAAGATGCACTTATTGAGGGAAGAAAATTTTTAAAAAATTTAGAATATACAGATCCTGCTTTTGAAACGCGAAAAATTTTAACAGAACTTTTAAATAAAGACTTGTATTATTTAATTGCACATGACGATGAAGAACTTGAAAAATCAATAGAAGAAAATTATTTCAATGTTTTAACAAAAAGACAAGAAGGAATACCACTACAATATATTTTTGGAAAAGAAGATTTTTATGGTAGGACTTTTACAGTTTTAGAAAATGTATTAATACCTAGACAGGATACAGAAACTTCTGTTGAAATAATATTAAAACTAGTTAAAGAAAATAATATTAAAAATATGCTTGAAATTGGATGTGGAACAGGCATTGTGAGTATTACTGTTGATTTAGAAAGTGCAGGGAAAATTAATATTACTTCAGTTGATATAAGTCCCTACGCAATTAAAAATTCAAATATAAATAAAAAAATTTTAAAATCAAATATTAAAATTTTAAAGAGCAATTTATTTGAGGAAGTTGAAGAAAAATTTGATTTAATTTACTCAAATCCTCCTTATATTAAAACTAGTGAAATAGAAAACCTGCAAGTTGAGGTGAGAAATCACGAACCAAGACTTGCCCTAGATGGTGGAAGTGATGGACTTTATTTTTATAGAAAAATAATAAAAAAGTCACAAGATTACTTAAATAAAAATGGATTTTTAATATTTGAGATAGGTTATGATGAAGCAAAAGATGTTTCATTGCTCATGAGAAAAAATTTTAATGTTGAAATTTTTAAGGATCTAAACAATTTAGATAGAGTAGTAGTTGGACAATTAAAAGTATAGGAGCAAATATGTACGAAAAACTTTCTGTTTTTGAAGATAAATTAATAGAGCTTGAAAAAGATTTAAGCAATATAGAAGTTATTAATGATTCTAAGTTATATCAACAAAAGGCAATTGAGCATGCCGAAATTGAACCTATTGTTGAAAAATATAGAGAATATAAAAATACTTTGAAATCTTTAAATGAAAATAAAGAATTGATTAAAGAAAAATTAGATGATGAATTTAAAAATTTAGTAAAAGATGAAATAAATGAAGAAACAAAAAAAATGGAATCATTAGAAAATGATTTGAAAATTTTGTTAATTCCAAAAGACAAAAATGACAATAAAAATGTAATGGTTGAAATTCGTGCTGGAGCTGGCGGAGATGAAGCAGCTCTTTTTGCTGGAGTTTTATATAGACAATATGTTAGATATGCAGAAAGATCTGGATTTAAAGTTGAAACAATCTCTTCAAACGAAATTGGGATTGGGGGATTTAAAGAAATTGTATTCATGATTATAGGAAATGGGGCTTACTCAAGATTAAAATATGAATCAGGAGTGCACAGAGTTCAAAGAGTTCCCGAAACAGAAAGTGGTGGAAGGATTCATACTTCTACAGCTACTGTTGCAGTTTTACCAGAAGCCGAAGATGTAGATGTTGAAATTGATCCTACAGAAATTAAATTTGACGTATTCCGTGCTTCTGGAAACGGTGGACAATGTGTAAATACAACTGACTCTGCAGTAAGACTTACTCACATTCCAACTGGAATAGTTATTTCTTGTCAAGACGAAAAATCACAACTTAGAAATAAGGAAAAAGCAATTAAACTACTTAGGTCTAAATTATATGATTTAAAACTTCAAGAGCAAAATGAGAAAGAATCAATGGAAAGATCTTCGCAAATTGGAACTGGGGATAGATCTGAAAGAATCAGAACTTATAATTATCCTCAAGGAAGGGTAACTGATCACAGAATTAATTTTACATCCCACAAAATTGACGCTATTAATGATGGAGATTTAGATGAAATAATAGACGCCTTGATAACATATGATCAAACAAAAAAAATTGAAAATTTAGATTAATAATTTAGACAAATATTAGATTTTTTTAGTATATTTATTTGATTTTTCATAAATATTAGTCTATAATAATAAGAGTAATTTATTATTAAATTTTATGGGGGTAATATTATGAATCAAATGACAAGTGATAATTTAAGATCAGCATTCGGAGGAGAATCTCAAGCTCGTACTAGATATAATATCTGGGGTAATGTAGCTGAAAAAGATGGATTTAAAAATGTAAAAAGACTTTTTGATGCAACTTCTGATGCAGAAAAAATTCACGCAACGCTACATTTCAAAGCTCTTAAAGATGTATCAGGTGATTTTCCTGTAACATCAATGGCTGGTTTTGGAATTAATAGCACTTCTGAAAATCTTGAAGCTGCAAGAAATGGAGAAATATTTGAATCAACTCAAATGTATCCTGCTTTTATCGCAGTTGCAGAAATGCAAGGAGAAAAAGAAGCTGTTAAAGCTATGAAATTTGCAACAGCTGCTGAAGAAGTTCACGCTGAAAGATATTTAACTGCAAAAGAAGCTGTAGATTCAGGTAAAGATCTTGATGTTGAAAATATTTATCTATGTCCTGTATGTGGATATATAGCATTTGAAGAAGAAGAAAAATGTCCAATTTGCGGATGTGCAGGAAGCAAATTTATAGCTTACTAATTTAAAAAAGTCTCTCTTATAGAGAGGCTAATACATAAAAGAGTCGGTAGTATGATATTGACTCTTTTTTTATATATTTTTTACTATTTCTTGAAAAAATTAAAATTTTTTGGCAGACTAACTTAGTCTTTTTATGTATTAATATAATATTAAAGTTTTTTCTAAATCTTTAGAGAATTTTATTTTTTTAATTTTAAATACTGGCAAAGGTCAATATAAAATAAACAAAATATTGCTAATTTTAACACATTATGTTATACTTTTATCCGGTAACTAATACACACATTTTTTGATATCTAAGGAGTTGCCAATTTGGTCCCTTTGATAAGTGATAAAAATGGAGGAAAAAACACGGAGGTGGCTTAAATGTCAGTAATTTCAATGAAAAATTTATTAGAAGCCGGTGTTCACTTCGGACACCAAACTAGAAGATGGAATCCTAAGATGAAGAGATTTATATTTACTGAAAGAAACGGTATTTATATAATCGACCTTCAAAAGACTGTTAAAAAAGTTGAAGAAGCTTATGATTTCGTAAGAGAGATTGCAGCAAATGGTGGAGAAATTCTTTTTGTTGGTACAAAAAAACAAGCTCAGGACGCAATCGAAAAAGAAGCAACTAAATGTGGTATGCCTTATATTAATGAAAGATGGTTAGGTGGTCTTTTAACTAACTATAAGACTATTAACAAGAGAATTGAAAGGCTATACAAATTATTTGAAATGGAAGAAAATGGAACATTTGATGTTCTTCCAAAGAAAGAAGTTGCTCAATTACTACATGAAAGAGAAAAACTTGAAAAATTCCTTGGCGGAATTAAAGAAATGAAGGGAATGCCTCAAGCACTATTTGTAGTTGACCCTAAAAAAGAAAGAATTGCAGTTAAAGAAGCACATATTTTAGGAATTCCTGTTATCGGTATCGTTGATACAAATTGCGACCCTGAAGAATTAGATATTCCAATTCCAGGAAATGACGATGCAATTAGAGCAGTAAAACTTATTACTGAAACTATTGCTAATGCAGTTATCGAAGGAAAACAAGGAAGCCAAATTGAAGATAACGATGATGATTATGATGAATCCACTCAAGATGTTTCTGTAAAATCTATTGAAAACGAAGAAACTGTTGAGGATGAAAAGTCAACTATAGAAGAGTAAAGATATTTCGAGAGTTCTAAAGTAATCCTTTAAAACTCTCTTTTTTTAAAATAAATAAGGAGTGAATTAAAATGGCTATTACAGCAGCATTAGTTAAAGAATTAAGAGAAAAAACTGGAGCAGGCATGATGGACTGCAAGAAAGCTTTGTCAGAAACAAATGGAGATATGGACAAGGCAGTTGATTTTCTAAGAGAAAAAGGTTTGGCATCTGTTGCTAAAAAATCTTCAAGAATTGCATCTGAAGGTCTTGTTGACTCTTACATTCATGGTGGAAGAATTGGGGTTTTAGTTGAAGTAAACTCTGAAACAGACTTCGTTGCTAAAAACGAAGAATTTAAAAATTTTGTTAGAGATATTGCTATGCAAGTTGCTGCAGTTGCTCCAAAATATGTTAGTCGTGAAGAAGTTCCTGCTGAAGAAGTTGAGCATGAAAAAAATATTCTTACTGAACAAGCAAGAGGAGAAAATAAACCAGAACATATTATTGAAAAAATGGTAGAAGGTAGACTGGAAAAATTCTATGAAGAAATTTGTCTTCTTGACCAAGATTTTATTAAAGATCCAGACAAAAAAATCAAGGATATTTTAAATGATTTAATAGCAAAAATTGGTGAAAATATAAAGATCAGAAGATTTGTTAGATTTGAAGTTGGCGAAGGTCTTGAAAAAAGAGAAGAAAACTTTGCTGAAGAAGTAGCTAAACAAATAGGTTAACAAATTGGAGGAGTAAATGCCAAAATATAAGAGAATTGTTTTAAAACTCAGCGGCGAAGCACTAGCAGGTTCAAATTCCGTTGGAATTGATATTGATTATGTCAATTTAATTGCAAGGCAAGTAAAGAAAATTTATGAATTAGGTGTTGAGACGGGAATTGTTGTAGGTGGCGGAAACTTTTGGAGGGGACGCGACGAAAATAATATTGATCGTGCCACATCTGATTATATGGGTATGTTAGGTACTGTTATGAACGCTTTAGCATTACAGGACTCTTTAGAAAAATTAGGCGTTATTACTCGTGTGCAAACTGCTATAGAGATGAAGCAAGTTGCAGAACCATATATAAGAAGACGTGCTATAAGACATTTAGAAAAGGGTCGTGTTGTTATATTTTCAGCTGGAGTTGGAAATCCATATTTCTCAACTGATACTGCCGCTGCTCTTAGGGCAGCAGAAATTGATGCCGATGTTATACTTTTGGCTAAAAAAGGTACAGATGCAATTTACGACTCTGATCCAAATATAAATGCTAATGCAAAAAAATATGACAATTTAAGTTATAGAGAAATTTTAAATAAAAATTTAAAAATAATGGATGGCACTGCAACTACACTTTGCATGGATAACAATATACCTCTAAGGGTTTTTGGAATTGATGAGGAAGATGCAATGTATAAAGTTGTGTGTGGCGAAGAAATTGGTACAAGTGTTAAATAGGAGGATATTATGATATCTGATCTAAAAAATAATTCTGAATCCAGAATGAAAAAAACTGTAGGATCATTAGTTGAATCACTTCAATCTATAAGAGCAGGTCGTGCTAATACTACTTTACTAGATAAAATTCATGTTGAATATTATGGACAACAAACTCCAATTAATCAAGTTTCTAGTCTTTCTGCTCCAGAGCCAAGACTACTTACAATTCAACCTTGGGATTCTACTTTAATTCCTGAAATTGAAAAAGCGATATTAAAATCAGATTTAGGAATAACACCTTCAAATGATGGAAAAATTATTAGACTTGTTATTCCTCAACTTACAGAAGAAAGAAGAAAAGATCTTACAAAATTAGTAGGCAAATATGCTGAAGAAGCAAAAATTTCTATTAGAAATATTAGAAGAGATGCTATGGAAGATATTAAAAAAGCTGAAAAAGCTAAGAAAATTTCTGAGGATGACAAGGTTTCATATGAAGAAGATATTCAAAAGTTGACAGATAAATATATTAAAGAAGTTGACAAAGTAGCAGAAAATAAAGAAAAAGAACTTATGGAAATTTAATTTTTAGCCTTAGATTATTCTAAGGCTCTTTTTTTAAGGAGTTTTATGAATTATTACGAAGAATTAGACTTAAATAACATTCCGAAACATGTGGGGATAATTATGGACGGGAATGGAAGATGGGCAAAAAATAGGAATATGCCAAGAACTTTTGGGCACAAAGAGGGAACTAAAAGAGTAATAGAAATAGTTGAGGCAGCTTATAAAATAAATATAAAATCCTTAACTTTATATGCATTTTCTACAGAAAATTGGAAGAGGCCCGATAATGAAATCTCAAAACTTATGGACTTATTAGCTTTTTACATAAAAGCTCAATTAGAAAAAATTAAAAAAAATAATGTTAAAGTTAATGTATTAGGCGACTACAATGTTTTTCCACCCACAATAGTGAAACTAATTGAATATGCATTGCAGGAAACAAAATCAAATGATAGAATGATATTAAATATTGGGCTAAATTATGGTGGTCAAAGTGAAATTGTTAGAGCGACAAAAATGATTTGCAAGGAAGTTATTGCTAATAAAATTAACATTGATGATATCAACACAGAAAACTTTAAAAACTATTTATACACAAAAGAACAAGATGATCTTGATTTTTTAATTAGACCTAGTGGAGAATACAGAGTTTCTAACTTTTTACTTTATCAATTAGCTTATAGCGAATTTTATTTTTCAAATGTATTGTGGCCTGATTTTCATGAAAATGAATTTTACAAGGCAATTTATGATTTTCAAAAGCGAAACAGAAGGTACGGAGGACTATAATTTTGAAAGATTTACAAAAAAGAGTTATCACGGGAATATTGGGCATTTTATTAATAATTTTAATTTTTTATTTGGGAATAAACGCTATTAAGATCTCAATTTTTCTTTTGACTCTTGAAAGTGTTAGAGAAATTTACAATGCTCTTCACATTAAAGGCATTAAGTTATGTTTGCCAGTTTTATTTTTTGGTGCAATTATAACTTTTTTATGTTCTTTTTTTGATAAAAACTTAATTTATTCTCTTGTTCTTTTTTTTGTTGTTAACTCATGCCTTTTAGTATTTTTAAAAAATTATGATATAAGCAATTACACTTACACTTTTTTTACTTATTTTTATGCTATATTTTTATTGAATTTACTTGGTAGTATTGACGATATCTATTTAATTATTTCTGCCTTTATAATATCTTTTTCAACAGATACTTTCGCTTATTTTGTTGGATCAACTTTTGGAAAGCATAAATTAATAGAAAGAGTAAGTCCTAACAAGTCTGTAGAAGGTGCAATAGGCGGCACATTTTTTGCGCTTGTTATTACAACGACATATTTTATTATGTTAAATAAATACAATTCCATTTATAATATAAATGCTCTTGTTGTTTTAATTGTTTTTTTAGCTTCCGTAGCTGGTCAATTTGGGGATTTATTTGCTTCTAAGATAAAAAGATATACAGGAATAAAAGATTACGCTCAAGTTCTTCCTGGACATGGCGGTATACTTGATAGATTTGACAGTTTAATTTTTATTAGTCCCTTTGTGTTCATTTTGTATAATTTTATTTAAGGAGGATAAATGATTACTTTAATAAGTTCTGTTGCAGTTTTTCTATTAGTTGTAATGCTTCATGAGTTTGGACACTTCACTGTTGCAAAACTTTCAGGAATAAAGGTTAATGAATTTTCCATTGGTATGGGTCCAAAACTTATCCAAAAACAAAAGGGAGATACTTTTTATAGCTTTAGAGCACTTCCGATTGGTGGTTATGTTGCTATGGAAGGTGAAGAAGAAAACTCACATGATCCAAGGGCATTTAATAATGTTTCTATTTTAAAGAGAATGGCAGTTGTTTTGGCTGGAGCTTTCATGAATTTTGTGTTAGGATTTCTTGCATTTACAATTATTTTTTCCATAGTTGGCTATGGATCAAATGAAATAGAAAATGTAATAAAAAATTCTCCAGCTGAAATTTCTGGTTTAAAATCTGGAGATAAAATTGTAGAAATTAACCAAATAAAAACTAAAGATATATACAAAATTAATTCATTGATTAGGGACAAAAAAGATGAAAATTTAAATTTAAAAGTAGATAGAGAAGGCGAAATATTAAGCTTTAATTTAAAGCCAAAATATTCTGAAGAAAATAAAATGTATTTAATAGGTATTACATCTAAGTTGAAACATTCCTTTTTTAAATCAATAGAAATTGGCGCAAAAAGAACTCTTGATATGTCCATTATAATTTTAAAAAGTTTAAAAGTGATATTAGACGGCTCTTTTAAAATTGAATACCTTTCAGGCCCAGTTGGAGTTGTACAAATGATAGGATCTGAATCCTCTAAGGGATTTTTAAATTTCTTACAAATTTTAGCTTTAATTTCAGTGAATTTAGGTGTATTTAACTTATTACCAATTCCTGCACTTGATGGTGGAAAGTTTTTCTTTTTATTAATTGAAGCAATAAGAGGAAAGCCAATTGATGAAAAAATTGAACAAAAACTTTCTTTAATTGGAATGAGTCTTTTATTTAGCTTAATGATATATGTAACTATATTTAATGATATTGGAAGGTTGTTTAATAAATGATAAACAGAAAAGAAACAAAAAAGATTTATGTTGGCGATGTTCCCATTGGAGGAGATGCTTTTATCTCTATCCAATCAATGACAAACACCAATACTAAAGATGTAAAATCAACTGTTTCACAAATAAAAATATTAGAAGATGCAGGTTGCGACATTATTAGAATGGCGGTAAATGATTTAGAAGATGCAGCCGCTCTTAAAAAAATAAAAAAAGAAATTAAAATTCCAATAATATCTGACATTCAGTTTGATTATAAACTTGCAATTGCTGCAGCGGAAAATGAAAGTGATGCAATAAGACTAAATCCTGGAAATATTGGAGCCTCATGGAAGATAAAAGAAGTAACAGAAGCTTGTAAATTTCATAATATTCCAATAAGAGTTGGTGTGAACTCCGGTTCTATTAAGCAAGAATTTTTAGATAAATTTAAGGGAGTTAATGCATCTTCAATATGTTTAAGTGCAATGGAAGAAGTTGAAATTCTCGAAAAAAATAATTTTTTCGATATTGCAGTATCTTTAAAGGCTTCAAATGTAAATTTAACAATTGATAGTTATAGAAAATTTTCTCAAATGTCAAAATATCCACTTCATCTTGGAGTTACTGAAGCAGGAACGCCAAAAAAGGGAATAGTTAAATCTGCTATTGGAATAGGAACTCTTTTAGCCGAAGGAATTGGCGATACAATAAGAGTTTCATTGACATCTGATCCATTAGATGAAGTTATAGCTGCAAAGGATATTTTAAAAGCATTAGATCTTCGTAGAGAAGGAATAGATTTAATTTCATGTCCAACTTGTGCAAGAACTAAAGTTAATTTAATTGAAATTGTTAATACTGTGGAAGATAAGCTTTATTCAATGGATAAGAATTTAAAAATTGCAATTATGGGCTGTGCAGTAAATGGACCTGGTGAAGCAAGAGAAGCTGACATTGGAATTGCCTGTGGAAATGGAGAAGGACTTATTTTTAGTAAAGGTGAAATAATTAGAAAAGTTCCAGAAGATAAACTTTTAAGTGAATTATTACAAGAGATTGAAAAAATTGGGTGATGATTTGATTTTATTAAAGGATATTTTTAAAAAGTTAGAAGTTACTTCTATTGATATTTCTGAAGATATTTATATTGAATCCATTAAAAGAAATAGAAATACTGGAGAAGTTTTTTTTATAGTGTCAGCTAAAGATGAACTAGAAAATAGTTTAAAGAAAAATATAAAAGAAATATTTTCAAGAAATTTAAAAGAATATAAAATTTATATTGAGTTTAAATCATCTTCTCTCTATGAAAGTGAAGATGATTTAATTTGTGCAGAAATTTTAAAATACAATCCTTCATCAAAAATTTGGATTGATGAAATTGATATTAAAAAAGAGAATTCTAAAATCGAAATAAAAGTACCAACAGAAGAAGCCTATTACACATTAACAAAAAATGGTTTTGGGGCTTATTTGGAAAAAGAACTTAAAGTTTTTGGATCTTACATAATAAATTTTGATTTTGTAAAAGAAATAGTTGAAGAAGAACATCTTGAATCTTTTATCTCACAAATTGATGAAGCGGAAGAAGTCATTTCTGCAAAACAAGAATTGGAAACAAAGACAAAAACAGTTAATAATGAAGGGGAAAGCAAAACAAAAAAAATTAATAGTTACGGTAAAAAAGAAGTTGAAAACATTCAAAGACTTATAGACGTAAACTTAAATTCCCAAAAAGTAACCGTAGAAGTTGATATATTTAATGTTGAAAGCAGAGAACTAAAAAATGGAAACTTTTTAATTTCTCTATCTATAACTGACTATACAACGTCAACTCTTGCAAAAATATTTTTAAAGCCAGAAAAGGCTCGAGATTTTTTAGAAAGCTTTAAAAATGGCGAACATGTTTTAATAACTGGAAATGTAAGCTATGATAATTTTTCAAAATGTGAAACTATTATGATTAGATACATTGAAAAAAAAGATAAAGTTATTCGCATGGATTATTCTAAGGAAAAAAGGACTGAATTTAGAATTCATTCAAAAATGTCTCAAATGTCAGGAGTAACTTCCTTTACTGATTTTGCAAAAAGGGCAAAGCTATGGGGTCATGATGCCTTAGCAATATCTGATACCAACGATGTTCAAGGTTTTCCTGAAGCAATGGAAGCAAGAGAAGCAAATGGACTTAAAATTTTATATGGAGCAGATATAAATTTTGTAGATGATGAAGAAAAAATCGTAACAAATTATGATTCAAATAAAAAATACAATTCTTATGTTGTATTTGACATAGAAACTACCGGATTATCATCAAGAAAGGATAAAATTACAGAAATTGGTGCCGTAAAAATTGTTGACGGAGTAATAGTAGATAGATTTTCACAGTTAATTAATCCAGAAATGGAAATTCCACAAGTTGTTGTTGAACTGACAGGAATTAGCAATTCAAAAGTAGAAAATGAACCTACCATCGAAGAAATAATTCCTAAATTTTTCGATTTTGCCAAAGACTCAGTTCTCGTAGCGCACAATGCTAAATTCGATATTTCTTTTATTAGAAGAGAATATGCCAACAATAATTTAGAATTTAATCACCCTATTCTCGATACATTAATCCTTGCAAGGGCAATTATGACTGATATGAAGAGATTTAATTTAGGAACTCTTTGTAAAAATTTAGGCGTATCTCTTATTGGCGCACATAGAGCTGTTAATGACGCCGAAGCTACTGCAGCTATGTTTATAAAATTAATTGAAAGATTTAAAAAAGATAAAGAATTTAATTTTGATAATTTAAACAAAGAAATTGTAAACATAGATTCTAAACGTTTATTTGAAAGTTCCTTGCTTTTATTAGTTAAGAATGAAGTCGGGCTTAAAAATTTATATAAACTAATTTCAGCTTCTCATATGCAGTTTTATAATTTCTCTCCAAAAGTTCCTAGAACTTTATTAGACAAATATAGGGAAGGCATACTAGTTGGCTCTGGTCTTGCAAGCTCAGAACTTTTTGATGCTGTTTATAGGAGGTGCCCGGATCATCAACTATTAGAAATTGCAAAATATTATGATTTTTTAGAAATTCAACCAGCAAGTGACAATATAATTGAAATTCAAGATGGAAAATTTTGCATAGATGACATAAGAGAAATTAATGAAAAAATTGTTTGGCTTGGAGAAAAATTAGGAATTCCTGTAATTGCAGACTCAAATACCTATTATCTTGAAGAATCAGAAGATATTTTAAGAAGAATTGTTTTAAACGGAAAGCCAGGAAGACCTGACCCGAGAGCAAATCGCGAGCAAAAATTTTATTTTAAAACTACAGAGGAGATGCTTGATGAGTTTTCTTATTTGGGAAATCAAAAAGCTTATGAAGTTGTAATAACTAATACTAATAAAATTAAAAATGAAATAGAATCAATAAAACCAATTCCCGATGGAAAATATCCTCCAGTTATTGAAGGTTCAGATGAAAGTTTAAGAGAAATGACCTATAAAAGAGCTCACGAAATTTATGGAGATATTCTTCCGCAAATAGTAGAAGAAAGGCTTGAAAAAGAATTAAAATCTATTATTTCAAATGGATATTCTGTGCTTTATATTATTGCGCAAAAACTTGTAAAAAAATCTAATGATGATGGATTTTTAGTAGGTTCTAGAGGTTCTGTTGGATCATCTTTTGTAGCTACAATGTCAGGTATAACAGAAGTAAATCCACTTCCGCCACATTATATTTGTCCTAATTGTAAACATTCTGAAATTACAAAAAATTTGGAATTTGGCAGCGGAGTTGATATGCCAGATAAACTTTGCCCAGAATGTGGAACTCCAATGAAAAAAGACGGACATAATATTCCTTTCGAAGTATTTTTAGGATTTTATGGTGACAAGGAACCTGATATTGATTTGAATTTTGCGGGAGAATACCAACCCCAAGCTCATAAATATACCGAAGAGTTATTTGGCAAAGGATATGTATTTAGAGCTGGTACAATTGGAAAGATTGCAGAAAAAACCGCCTATGGTTATGTTAAAAAATATTTTGAAAATAAAAATATTTCTCCAATAGAAGTAGATAGATTGGCAAAAGAAATAACTGATGGCAAAAGAACAAGTGGACAACATCCTGGCGGAGTTATGATTGTTCCAAAGAATAAAAGTATTTTTGATTTCACGCCAATACAATATCCTGCAGATGACCCAGCTTCTGGAGTAATAACTACACATTTTGATTATAACTTTATTCATGGAAAGATTTTAAAACTTGACATACTTGGTCACGACGGTCCAACTATTATAAAGATGCTTGAAGATTTTACAGGAATTGATTCAAGTAAAATTAGACTTGACGATGAAAAGGTACTATCAATATTTAATAGTGCAGAAATTTTTAATATGGATGAAGAAATTTTCTCATGTGATACAGGAACACTTGGCATACCAGAATTTGGTACATCCTTTGTAATAGCTATGCTTGTGGAAACAAAACCAAAGAGTTTTGCAGACCTTGTAAGAATTTCTGGGTTATCTCATGGTACTGATGTTTGGATTTCAAATGCTCAGGAACTTGTGAACTCAGGAAGAGCAGAGTTAAAAGATGTAATAGCAACTAGAGAAGATATTATGGTTTATTTAATAAATGCTGGTGCAGAAAATAAAATGGCATTTGACACTATGGAAAAGGTAAGAAAAGGAAAGGGACTTACTGAAGAGCAAGAAAAAATAATGAAGGGGTTAGATTTACCTGAATGGTATATTGATTCTTGTAAAAAAATTAAGTATATGTTTCCAAAGGCTCATGCAGTTGCATATGTAATGTTATCATTTAGAATTGCATACTATAAATTAAATTATCCTTTAGCTTTTTACGCAACATATTTTACTATTAAGCTAAATGATTTTAACGGAGAAAATATTATTGAAGGGCCAAATTTTTTAAAAAACAGAATTAAGACTTTAAAAGAAATTCAAAATCCAACAGCCAAGGATAAGGGAGAGATAAGAGTTTCTGAAGTTGCACTTGAAATGTATGCAAGAGGCTTCGAATTTTTGCAAGCAGATTTATATAAATCAAAGGCTTCAAAATTCACAATCGAAAATGATAAGATAAGAATGCCACTTAGAGCCATACCTGGAATAGGAGAAAACTGTGCAAATAGTATTGAAGAAGAAGCTCAGAAGTCTATTTTTCTGTCAGTGGAAGATTTTTCTAAGAGAACAAAGGCAGGAAATTCTGTAATAACAATTTTACAAAAAAACGGAATGTTAAATGATCTAGATGAGACCAATCAAATTTCATTATTTAATTTTTGAAAGTTGTAATTTTAGCAATATGTGTTATAATTTAATAAGAAAGATATTTTAGTGTAAAGAGTGGGTTAACCCACTCTTTGTTTTTTAGTAGTGAGGTGTTAAGTGAATAAAAAAGAATTAAAAAAAGAGATTTACCCACTAGCTGAAGAGGTAGCAGAAGAACTAGGTTACGAAATTGTAGACATAGAATTTCAAAATGGATCAAAACACGACCTTTTATCAATTTTTATTTACAAAAAAGAAGGAATTGATCTTGATGACTGCACAGAAATGAGTAGAAATTTAGAAAAAAAATTGGATAATCTTGAAATTTTAAAAAATCCTTATTATCTTGAAATTTCTTCACCGGGACTTGATAGACCTTTAAAAACAAAAGATGACTATAGAAGAAATATTGGAAATGAAGTTGATGTAAAACTTTATGCACCAATTGACGGAAAAAAAGAATTTAGTTTTGTTTTAGACAAATACGATGATGAAAACTTTTATTGTAAAATTGATGATGAAGATATTGTTATACCTATTAAATCAATTTCATCTATGAAACAAACTATTAAATTTTAATGGAGGATTAAATGAACCAAGAGTTTATAGACGCTTTGAATGAAATTGAAAAGGAAAAAGGGATTTCTAAAGAAATTGTCTTCGAAGCTTTGGAATCAGCTTTAGTTTCTAGTTATAGAAAAAATTATGGCACATCTCAAAATGTAATTGTTAATATGAATAGAGAAACTGGAGAAATTAAGTTATTTGCATCAAAAGATGTTGTCGAAAATGTTGAAGATGAACAACTTCAAATATCTTTAGAAGATGCAAAAAGAATAGACCCAAAATACGAAATTGGAGATGTTTATAATTTAGAAATACATCCAAAAAACTTTGGCAGAATTGCAGCTCAAACGGCTAAACAAGTTGTTATTCAAAGAATAAAAGATGCTGAAAGAGATATTGTTTTCGAAGAATTTGTTGAAAGAGAAAAAGAAATTATCACTGGAGTGGTTCAAAGAAAAGCGTACAACAATGTATATGTAGATTTAGGAACAACTGAAGCTATTCTCCCATATAGTGAACAAATTATCAATGAAAGATACGAACATGGCGATAGATATAAGATGTTAATTTTATCAGTTGAAAAATCTACTAAAGGTCCGCAAATTATTCTTTCAAGGTCGCATCCAGATTTAATTAAAAGACTTTTTGAATTAGAAGTTCCGGAAGTTAGTGAAGGAATAGTAGAAATTTATTCTATATCAAGAGAAGCTGGTTCAAGAACAAAAATAGCTGTATTTTCAAGAGATCCTGAGGTAGATCCTCTAGGAGCTTGTGTTGGATATAAAGGTCAAAGAGTTAATGCGATTGTAGATGAAATTCATAATGAAAAAATTGATATAGTTATTTATGAAAAAGAAATTGACAAATTTATTGCAAATTCTTTAAGTCCATCAAAAGTAGAAAAAGTATTTGTAAATGAAGCTGAAAAATCTGCACTTGCAATAGTTCCAGATTACCAATTATCTCTTGCCATAGGTAAGGAAGGACAAAATGTTAGACTTGCTGCCAAGCTTACTGGATGGAAAATTGACATTAAATCTAATGAACAATTTGAAGCTTATCTAGAAGATAGAGGAATTACTGAAGAAGAGTTAGCTGACGAATTTGCAAATGCAAAGAAAGAAATGCATGAAGAAATGGAAAGTTCTGATGAAATTCATAGTTCTGAAGACTTTTCTAAAAATACTGAAAGAAAAGAAATTCAAGAAGATGACAATTTGGAATTAGATTTTTTCAAAAAAGAAAATGAAGACGCTGATAAGTTTGAAGAAATAAAAGAAAATGAAGAAAATGATGATTAAAAATTCTTAATTTAACGGAGTAAAAAATGACTAAAATTAGGAAAATACCTATGCGTACTTGCATAGGTTGTCGTGAACAAAAACCAAAAAAAGATTTAATTAGAGTGGTTAAAAACAAAGATGATGAAATCTTTATAGATAAAACTGGAAAGGCAAATGGAAGAGGAGCTTATTTATGTAATGACAAAAATTGTTTGGAAAAAGCGATAAAGTCAAAATCCCTAAATAGGGCATTTAAAACAGAAATTAGTGAGGAAATATATGAAAAACTAATTAATTCTGTGGATTAAGCTTCTTTTGAGGAGGTGTTCAATTTGTCAAAAATTAGAGTGCACGCATTGGCAAAGGAAATTGGTATTACTAGTAAAGAATTAATTTTAAAATTAAATGAAATGCAAATACCTGTAAAAAACCATATGTCAACTTTAGAAAGTGCTGATGAAGAAAAAATAAGAAAATTATATGCAAAAAATTCTTCTAAGAATGAATCTCCTGTAAAGAATAATAATTCTAAAAATAATAGAGATGCAAAAGATAAAAGAAAAGTTACAGATTCTAATAAGAAAAAACAAGAAAAACATATTAGACATAATGAAGTTAAAAATCAAAAGAAACATGATCAATTAAATAAAGATTCCTTTGATGAAAACAAAAAGGAAATTCATAAAAATAAAATTCACAAAACAAAAAAAGAAGACTCTTTTGATGATGACAATTTTAGTAAAAATCAAAAGAAAAAATTTAAAAATAATAAAGAAAATAAAAAGGAATTTAACAACTCCTATAATAGAGATTTAACTAAGAAAAAGCCAAAGAAAAAAGTTAAATCAAGACACAAAACGGAAGAAGATAGCAAAGGAGATGATCCTATAATAGTGATTGCACCAATTACAGTAAAAGATTTTGCAGATCAACTTGGAGTATCTGTATCTACAGTAATTACTAAATTAATAAGCCTCGGAGTTATGGCTAACCAAAATCAAAGTATTGATGAAGATACTTGTGTTCTTTTAGCAGATGAACTTGGAATTGAAATTGAAATAGAAGAACAAAAACTCGATGATTCAATTGAAGAAGAATATGGACTATTAAAAAAAGATAAAGAAACAGATTTAAAAATTAGACCACCTGTTGTTACAGTAATGGGACACGTTGACCACGGTAAAACATCTCTACTTGATTCCATTAAAAAAACTCATGTAACTCAATCAGAAGCTGGTGGAATTACTCAACATATTGGAGCTTACACAGTTAATTTAGCTGGAAAGAAAATTACTTTCTTAGACACACCTGGACACGAAGCTTTCACTTCTATGAGACTTAGAGGAGCTCAAACGACAGACATTGCTGTACTTGTTGTCGCTGCAGACGATGGTGTAATGCCACAAACTATTGAAGCTATTTCACATGCTAGATCTGCTGAAGTTCCTATTATTGTTGCAATTACAAAAATTGACAAGCCTGAAGCCAATCCCGAAAAGGTAAAACAAGAACTTATGAATGAAAATTTAGTTGCTGAAGAATGGGGAGGAGATACAATAGTTGTTGGTGTTTCTTCAAAAACTGGTGAAGGTATTGACGAACTTCTTGAAATGATTCTTCTAGTTGCTGAAATGAGGGAATTAAAGGCTAACCCTAGCAGACGAGCTATTGGTACAATTATTGAAGCAAACTTAGATAAGGCTAAGGGTCCTATGGCTACTGTTCTTATAAAAAACGGTACCTTAAGATTTGGAGATTCAATTGTATCTGGGGTATGTTCAGGAAGAATTAGAGCAATGGAAGATGATAAGGGCAAGAAAGTTAAAAAAGCTGGTCCATCTATGCCAGTGGTAGTTCTTGGACTTAACGACGTTCCTAACGCAGGTGATACAATTTATGCAGTAAAAGACGATAAGACAGCAAAGGCTATTGCAGATAAAAACGCCGAAATTACTAGAGAAAAAAGACTTAGCCAAACTACAAAAATTAGCTTAGATAATTTATTTGAAAAAATTTCTGAAGAAGATGTAAAAGAATTAAATATAGTTGTAAAAGCTGACGTAAAGGGTTCCGTAGAAGCATTGAATCAATCACTTCTAAAACTATCAACAGAAGAAGTAAAAATCTCAATTATTCACTCTGGAGTTGGTGGAATTAACGAATCTGATGTAACACTCGCTTCTGCATCAAATGCAATTGTAATTGGATTTAATGTAAGACCAAACATCAATGCCATGGAACTTGCTAAGAGTGAAGACGTTGAAATTAGAACTTACAGAGTAATATATGAAATTATAAACGATATCGAACAAGCAGCAAAGGGTATGCTTGACCCCGATATTGTAGAAGAAATTCTTGGAAGATGTGAAATTAGACAAACATTTAAACTTCCTAACAATCAGATGGTTGCAGGGGTATATGTTTTAAATGGTAAAATTTTAAGAAATTCTAAAGTGAAAGTTCTTAGAGATGACGTAGTTATTCATGAAGGCGATATTTCTTCTCTAAAGAGATTTAAAGACGATACAAAGGAACTTGCAACTGGATTTGAAGGTGGTCTTGTAATCGATGGTTTCAATGACATTAAAGAGGGAGACCTTCTTGAATCCTATATAATAAAGGAAGTTAAGAGATCATAATGAACAATAAGAGAATTAATAGAATATCTGAAGAAGTAAAAAGAATAATTTCAAATATTGTCCAAAATGAACTAAAAGATCCTAGAATTCCTTCTATTACAAGTATTTCTCATGTAGATGTAACTAATGATTTATCTTTTGCAAAAGTTTATGTTTCCGTACTGGGAAATGATTCTGATAGAGATGAAGCAGTAGAAGGGTTAAATTCTGCAAAGGGATTTATAAAAAAAGAATTGGCAAAAAAAATCAAATTGAGAGCAATGCCTGAACTTATTTTTATTAAGGATGATTCAATAGAAAAGGCTCTTGAGCTTGACAAATTAATTGACGAGGTAAATCGTGGAAATGATTAATTTAAAAGAACTTTCTTCTGAATTAAAAAATTTAATTAATGAAAGTGAAAATATTGCAGTTGCTTCTCATCTAAATCCAGATGGAGATAATTTAGGGTCTGTTACAGCCATGGTTGGGATGTTAAAAAAACTTGGTAAAAATGCTGTTTATGTGTTAGATGACACTATTCCAAATCCCTTTAAATTCTTGCCAAATTTATCATACGCAAAAAGTCCTGACAAAATAAATAATGCTTTTGATTTATTTATTGCATTAGACTCATCTGACGAGAATAGAATGGGCGACAATATTAAAAAAATTTTTGAAACATCAAAAAAAACTGTAAATATTGACCATCATTTTAGTAATACAAAATTTGCCGATTTAAATATTGTTGACGACAAATCTCCTGCAACTTGTGAAGTCCTTGCAAGAATTTTTGAAACTCTTGATTTAGAACTAAATAAAGATATTGCAACTTCACTTTTTACTGGACTTTCAACAGATACCGGCTCATTTAAATATAGCTCTGTAAATTCAAATACATTTTTAATTGCATCGAACTTATTTAAATATGATATTGATATAAATGAAGTTACAGTAAATGTTTATCAAAGTAGATCTAGACAAAAAACGGATTTATTGATACGAGCAATGAACTCTATTGAATATTTTGACAATGACAAAATTGCAGTTGTCTTTGTTACAAAGGATGACATGATAAAATCAAAGGCTGAAAAGGCTGATGCAGACGGAATAGTTGAATTTGTAAGAGATATTGATAGTGTTGAACTTGCAGTTTTATTAAAAGAAAAAGACGACTGTATTAGACTATCGCTAAGATCAAAGTCCTATCTTGATTGCACAAAAATTGCTTCAAAATTTAATGGTGGCGGTCATGTCAGAGCTTCTGGAGGTACAATTAATCATACAGATTTAAACAAAGCAAAAGAAGATGTAGTAAAAGTAGCTGAAGAACAATTATGATAGATGGGCTTTTAATTTTTGACAAAGAAAAGGGAATAACTTCTCACGATTTAGTTTATAAAGTTAGAAAAAAATTAGGCATAAAAAAAGTAGGCCACACTGGAACTCTTGATCCAATGGCGACAGGAGTTCTCGTTATTTCCATTGGCAAGGCAACAAAGATTAGTGATTATATTCTATCTAGTGATAAGGTATATAAAGCAAAAATTAAACTTGGAATTTTAACTGATACCTACGACATAACTGGAAATATTTTAGATGAAAAAGAAGTTAATTTTACTGAAGAAGAAATTAAGGAAACTTTAGTTAAATTCACTGGCAAAATTTCTCAAAAACCTCCAATTTATTCTGCCTTAAAAGTTAATGGAAAAAAACTTTATGAATATGCAAGAGAAGGTAAAGATGTTGAGATCAAAAAAAGAGATATAGAAATTTATAAAAATGAACTTATAGATTTTAATGGTAGTGATGAATTTACTGTTTTAGTTGACGTTTCTAAGGGCACATATATAAGGTCCCTTGCAAATGATATTGGAAAATATCTTGGAACTTTTGGAACTTTAACTGAACTTAGACGTATAAGAACAGGAAATTTTAAAATTGAAGACTCCATAACAGTTTCTGACTTTGAAAAATTAAGCATCAATGAAATAAAAGAAAAAATTCTACCTATGGATTTAGCTCTTAGCAATTTAAAAAGACTTGATATTCCAAGTTTTTTTTGCAAAAAATTTTTGATGGGACAATTTTATAAACTAGACAAAAATCTTATTAATGAAGATTATAGAATTTATTCAAATGATAGATTTTTAGGCATTGGAGAAATTAGAAAAAAAGATGGAGAAATTTTTCTCAAGATGAAAAAGAATTTAATGGTGACTTATGAAAATAATTGAAATAGACTTAAATTATATTGCAAATGAAGAATCAGTTATAGCACTTGGAAATTTTGATGGAGTTCACAGAGGACATATTGCACTGATAAATAAGGCAATAGAAAATGCTAAAAAATTAAATATTAAGTCAAGTCTTTTACTTTTTAACGAGCACACAGATAACCTTGTAAAGGTAGGAAAGAAAGAGATTATTACAACTAACAAGACAAAGTTTGAAATTCTAGAAAATTTAGGCATAGATTTGATTTATCTCATTAATTTTACAAAGAAGTTTATGTCTTATAGTCCAATTAAATTTTTAGATTGCTTTTTAGCAAAAAATTTAAAAATTAAAGGCGTCGTCGTTGGTTATGATTATACTTATGGATATAAAAAATCTGGAAATGTAGAATTTTTAAAAAAGAATAAGTATTTATTTGAATCTGTTGAAGTAATAGATCAAATTTCTTACAATGGAGAAAAAATTTCATCATCTTTAATTCGAAAACTTATTGAAAGTGGAAAAATAAAAGAAGCTAATTTTTTATTATCAAGACCTTATAAGCTAATTGGAAAGATTATTCATGCTAAGGGATTAGGTAAAAAAATGGGTTATCCTACTGCAAATCTTGAACTAATAGATAATTTTGTAATACCAAAGTTTGGAGTATATGATAGTGATATTATCATTAAAGGAAAAAGATACAAAGCATCTACAAATATTGGAACAAATCCAACTGTTGAACATGATGGTGTAAAAATTGAAGCACACATACTTGATTTCACCAAAGATATTTATGGTGATATTGTAGAACTTGAACTTTTAAATTTTGTTAGACCTGAACTAAAGTTTAATAATATAGAAGATTTATTTAGTCAAATAGCGAAAGATGTTTTGATTACAAGGAATAGATGTAATGTGATAAGACATATGTTACAGAAATAAAAAAATAGAGAGGTACTTCTGATACAATATAATAAGCAAAAAAAGTATCGAAAGGAGCCCTCTCTATGTCAATAATAACAGAAGAAATGAGATTTCGTCAAATATTATGTGAATATGCACTTAAACATGGTGTTACTAAAGCTGCAAGAAGATATCATACTAATCGTCAATTTGTATATAGACAGTTAAAAAAATACGATGGAAATGTAAGAAGTTTAGCATTAAGATCTAGACGCCCAAAAACAAGCCCAAAAGCCCACAAAAAAGAAGAATTAGAGTTAATTGAAAGAATGTATAAAGAAATAGGAGTCTATGGATTGGCAGAAGTATATGTCAGATGCAAATCTAAGGGCTATGAAAGATCTTTTGGGAATATGTGTAGGCAAATACGCAAATATGGATTTAAAAAGCCAAAAATCAAGCGTCAAAGCTACACAAGATATATAGGATTAGATGGAAAATATCCCGGAGAAAAAGTGCAAATAGACATAAAATATGTACCAGAAAGCTGCATAAGATTCCCCACATATGGAAATAAATATTATCAAATAACAGCAATAGATGAATATTCCAGAAAAAGAATATTAAAAATAGTAAAAGAAAAAAGCACCTATGAAACTTCAAAATTCCTAAAAACATTAGAAACCGAAATGGGATTTAAAATAAAAACAATACAAGTGGATAACGGGTATGAATTTGTTAATGACATTGACAAAACAAATAAAATATCTAAGTTTCAAAAAGTAGCAGAAAAGCTTGGAATAGATATAAAAAGAACAAGACCATACTCACCATGGCAAAACGGGAAAGTAGAAAGAAGTCATAGAGAAGATGAAAAAATAATTTACGCAAGAGCAGTATTTACCAGTGAAAAACAGTTAAAAAGAGCAATAAAAAAACATGAAACACAATACAATAGCACAGCAAAATATGTATTAAAATTTAAGAGTCCAAATGAAATAATAAAAGAATATAATCTTCAAAAAGCTTCCTGAGATTATAGAACTTAATTCATTCTTGGTCAAGGGACGCTAACGCTCTAAAGCCCTTGACAATCATTCATTAAGTTCTAGCTAATATATAAAAGCTTTTGAAGAAATTGTATTGGGGTACAAAAAGTGTAACATATGTCTTGACAGTTAAGAAGATGTTTTGATTACAAGGAATAGATAACTTTACATTTTAAGCATTATATGATAAGATATATAAGGTTAAATAGCTATTCACAGTTCGACGCTCCTCGACGTGTACTTTGATTAGCTTTATTAAAAATTAGGAGGAAAATATGCTAGAACCAAATATTAAAAAGATTATTATTGATGAATTTAAGACTCATGAAGGTGATACTGGTTCACCAGAGGTACAAATTGCAATTCTTACTAGAAGAATTAATGATTTAAATGAACATCTAAGAATTCATAAGAAAGACCATCACTCAAGAAGAGGACTTCTTAAAATGGTTGGTAAAAGAAGAAATTTATTAAGATATTTAAAAAACAGTGATATAGAAAGATATCGTACACTTATTAAAAAACTACAAATAAGAGGATAGTAGGAGCGGTAATTCCGCTCTTTCTTATTAGAAGGAGGAAATAATGGAAAAAACTTATACTATGGATCTTGCAGGTTCCCAATTAAAAGTTACAATTGGAAAAGTTGCAGAACAAGCTAATGGTGCTTGTTTAGTACAATATGGAGATACTGTTGTCCTAGTTACAGCTACAGCTTCATCTAAGCCAAGAGAGGGAATCGACTTTTTTCCTCTAAGTGTAGATTATGAAGAAAAGATGTATGCTGTTGGGAAAATTCCTGGTGGATTCATTAAACGTGAAGGAAGACCAAGCGAAAAAGCTACTCTATCTGCCAGATTAATCGACAGGCCTCTTAGACCTCTTTTCCCTGAGGGATATAGAAATGATGTACAAATTGTTGCAACAGTATTATGTGTTGATCAAGATCACTCACCTGAAATTGTTGCTATGATAGGTTCTTCTATTGCTCTTTCTATCTCTGATATTCCTTTTGACGGACCTACTGGATCTGTTGAAGTTGGTTTTATTGATGGAAAATACATTATAAATCCTAATGAAGAAGAGAGAAACAATTCCAGAATTAATTTATCTCTTTCTGGCACTGAAACCGCTATTATGATGGTTGAAGCCGGTGCACAAGAAGTAAGTGAAGCTGAAATGTTGGAGGCTATTTTAGAAGGTCATGAAGTTATTAAAGACATTTGTACCTTTGTAAATAAAATTACTTCAGAAGTTGGAAAAGAAAAAGCTGAATACGAGGTATTTAAAGCTGACGAAGAAATTGTTGCTAAAGTTAAAGAATATGGCAAAGATTTATTAATTGACGCAATAAGACAAAAAGATAAAATCACAAGAGTTGAAAAAACTGAAGCTGCAAAAAATGACATAAGAGAACATTTTAAAGATCTTATGGAAGAAAATGCAAAAGACGTTGAATTTGCTTTAGAAGAAATTGAAGTAAATGAAGTTAGGAGAGGAATACTTGAAGAGGAAAGAAGACCTGACGATAGAAAACTTACAGAAATAAGACCTCTTTCTTCTGAAGTTGGAATTTTACCAAGAACTCACGGATCAGGACTATTTACTAGAGGACAAACTCAAGTGTTATCAATTGCAACTCTCGGTGCAATTTCTGAAGAACAAGTTATTGATGGTCTTGGAGATGACAAGCCAAAAAGATATATTCATCACTACAATTTTCCAGGATTCTGCGTTGGTGATACTAAACCATCAAGATCCCCTGGTAGACGTGAAATTGGTCACGGCGCTCTTGCCGAAAGAGCTCTCAAACCTGTAATTCCTGATAGTGAAACTTTCCCATATACAATTAGAGTTGTTTCTGAAGTTTTATCATCTAATGGCTCTTCTTCTCAAGCATCAATTTGTGGATCTACTCTAGCTCTTATGGACGCAGGTGTTCCTATTAAAGCACCCGTAGCTGGTATTGCAATGGGACTTATTGAAGAAAATGGTGTCATAAAAATTTTAACAGATATTCAAGGACTTGAAGATCATTTTGGAGATATGGACTTTAAAGTAGCTGGAACTCGCGAGGGAATTACAGCTATTCAAATGGATATTAAAGTCGAAGGAATTAAAAAAGAAATCCTTGAAGTTGCACTTGAAAGAGCTAAAGTTGCAAGAATTGAGATTCTTGATCACTTAGCTAAAACTATTGACAAACCAAGGTCTAAGCTTTCTAAATACGCCCCAATTATTCACATGATTTCTATTGATCCTGAAAGAATTGGTGAAGTAATAGGTGCCGGTGGAAAAATAATTAATAAAATTATTGAACAAACTGGCGTTAAAATCGATATCGACGATGATGGAAGAATTTCTATACTTTCTGAAAGCGATGAAAAAGCTAAAGAGGCTATTGCCATCATAGAAGACATTGTAAAAGACATTGAAGTTGGTGATGTTTATACAGGTAAGGTTAAAAAGATAGTTAAATTCGGTGCCTTTGTTGAAATTAAAAAGGGAACTGAAGGGCTTCTTCATATTTCTGAAATTGCTCATGAAAGAACAAATAATGTTGAAGACGTTTTAAAAGTTGGCGACACTGTTGAAGTTAAAGTTATCGAAATATCTGAAGATACTGGAAAAATTTCACTTTCAAGAAAAGCTCTTATAAAAAGAGAAGATGAAAAGACAGAAGATAAATAAATAATTTTTTAGTCGCATTAAGATTTATTTTAATGCGATTTTTTAAAGGGGAATTTATGAAATTAAAAATTATAAATAAAAGTAAGCATCCACTTCCTAAATACGAAACTGAAGGTTCTTCAGGAATGGATTTGAGGGCAAATCTTGACGAAGATATAGTATTAAAACCACTTGATAGAGTATTAGTTCCTACGGGATTATTTCTTGAATTTGATAAAGGATACGAAGCTCAAGTTAGGGCAAGATCTGGTCTTGCCTTAAAAAAAGGTCTAGGTCTTCCAAACGGAATAGGAACAATCGATTCAGACTACCGTGGAGAATTAAAAGTAATTTTGATTAACATGAGTAATGAAAAAGTTATTATTAAAGACGGTGAGAGAATTGCACAAATTGTCTTTATGAAAATTGAAACTCCAGAAATTGTTGAAGTTGAAGAGATAAGTGATACAGAAAGAAGCACTGGAGGATTTGGTCATACTGGCGTTTAAGATGACAAATTGTTATAATATTAATGAGGTGCTTTCTCTTGATAAAAAACAAAAAAAACAATAAAAAAAATTCAAATAAAAAAAATATTCAAAAAAGAAGAAAAACTTCTTCAAGTATTTCTTCTGGAAAAGAAATTATTGGTCTATTTTTAATTGTAATAGGCATAGTATTTTTCATTTGCCTATACAGTCAAAAAATGGGGCTAATTGGTACCTTAATATATAAATTATTTTCTGTTATTACTGGTTCTGGAAATTTTATTATTCCTCTACTATTCATTTTTTGGGGAATATTGTTTAATATTCAAGCTACTAAATTTCATATGAGAAGGTATATTCTTTGTTCCCTTATAATATTCTTGTGCATTTTAATTTTCCTTGATGGATCCAAGGAAATGGACATGACTTTAATAGAAAGAATTATAAAATCAACTGAGTATATGGATATAACTAGAAGTGGTGGTATAATTGGAGCAATCTTTGGATTTTTTTCATATAAACTTTTAGGTTCACTTGGTACTTATTTAATTCTTGGGATAATAATTATTGCTTCACTTTACTTTATGATAAAAATAAACATCGACCAAATGATTATGTTTATTGAAGATATGGGCGAATATATTGAAGATATGGGCGAATACATTGAAGATAAAAAGAAAATATTAGAAGAAAAAAAAGCTGATAGAAAAATTAAATTAGAAGAAAAAGAAAAGAAGAAATTAGAAAAAGAAAATCTTAAGAAAGAAAAAATTGAACTCAAAAAAGCTAAAGAAAATTCAAAGGACACAGAAGAATTTGTAGAAAACTTAGTTATTAAAGATTATTCTGAAGAAAATATTGAAGAAGAATCTGAAAAAATTAAAGAAAATAGTAATGAAATTATAGAAGATAATAATTCTAAAATAATTACTCAATTACAAGATGAGGAAATTGAAGAAGATGTTGTTGATACTATAAAAAATGACATTGAAAATAAGAATAAAGAAGAATATACCTACACTTATCCCGATATAGCTTTATTAGATAGAACTAACCCAAAGGGTAGATTTTCTAAGGACGAAATTATTGAAAAGGGAAAAATTATCGAAAACACTATGAGAAACTTTGGTATTGAATCTAAAGTTGTTGCAATAAATCGTGGCCCTGTAATAACATCCTACGAATTAAAACCTGCTCCTGGAATTAAATTATCTAGAATAGTTGGACTAAACGATAATATTGCCATGGCTCTTTCTAGTTCTGACCTTCGTATAGAAGCACCAATTCCTGGAAAAAATGTAGTTGGTATTGAAGTACCAAATAAGGAAAAGGATGCTGTTAGTCTTAAAGAGTTAATTGATTCTAATGAATTTAAAACTATTAATTCAGATATACCATTAACTCTTGGTAAGGATGTTGAAGGAAATATATTAATTTCAGGCATGGAAGATATGCCTCATCTATTAATTGCTGGTGCTACTGGTTCTGGTAAATCAGTATGTATCAATTCAATAATCACTAGTGTAATATATAAATCCTCTCCAAGGGATGTAAAACTTATGCTTATAGATCCAAAAGTTGTTGAACTTAGTGTCTATAATGGCATACCACATCTTTTAATCGACGTTGTTACTAATCCCAAAAAAGCAGCCTTTGCACTTAACTGGGCTGTCGATGAAATGGAAAAAAGATATATTTCCTTTGCCGAGAAACACGTGAGAGACTTGAAGGGCTACAACAAAAAAATGGTTGAAGAGGGAAGAGAGAAAGAAAAACTTCCTAAAATCCTAATTATTGTCGATGAACTTGCGGATCTCATGATGGTTGCCTCTAAGGAAATTGAAGAATATATTGCTAGACTTGCACAAAAGGCAAGAGCTGCTGGAATGCATCTAATTCTTGCTACGCAAAGACCTTCAGTAGATGTAATTACAGGGACAATCAAGGCAAATATCCCTTCACGTATTGCATTTGCAGTTGCATCATCTATTGATTCAAGGACAATTCTCGATATGAGTGGAGCTGAAAAACTCCTTGGAAAGGGAGATATGCTATTTTATCCAAGTAAGTATCCAAAACCTAAGAGAATACAAGGTGCTTTTATAAGTGATAACGAAGTTGAAAGAGTGGTCGATTTTGTAAAAAGCAACAATGAAGTAAGGGTAAATGTTGAATCAAAAATTGAGAAAGCTATTGAAAGCAAAAAATTAAAAGGCGAAGAAGAGAGAGATCTACTTTTCAAAGATGCAGTTGAACTTGTAGTTAACGATGAGCAAGCATCCATTTCTTACATTCAAAGAAAATTAAAAGTGGGTTATTCAAGAGCTGGTAGAATCATAGATCAAATGGAAGAAATGGGCATAATTGGTCCACATGAAGGTTCAAAGCCTAGAAAGCTTTTGAAAACAAAGGAAGAAATAGATATAATTTTAGGTGATAAAGATGAATAATGTGCATATAGTTACATTGGGTTGCTCAAAGAATGATGTTGACTCATCCATGATGTATTCACTTTTGGATAAGGAAAAATACAAAATGGTAAATTCTGCCAGTCAAGCCGATATTTTAATTGTAAATACTTGTGGATTTATTGATGCTGCAAAAGAAGAATCCATTGACACTATTTTAGAATCTGTGGAATATAAAAATGAAGGAAGATGTAAAAAAGTTCTTCTATCAGGTTGTTTAGCTCAAAGATATCCCGAAGAGCTATTAAAAGAAATTCCAGAAATAGATGGAATTATTGGTACTGGTAATATAAATTATATAAATGAACTTTTAGATAGAAGTCTTGCAGGAGATTTGTTTGTAAAAACTGATAATTTGAATTCTGCTTATATAGAGGGCATAAAAAAAGAAATCGTAAATACTACTGAGTATGTGAAAATTTCTGAAGGTTGCAATAACAATTGCTCTTATTGCATTATTCCTTCACTTCGTGGCAAAAATAGATCTAGAAAAATTGAAGATATATACTCTGAAGTTGAATATTTAGTAAGTAAGGGTGCAAGAGAAATTATTTTAATCGCACAAAACACTACTGATTATGGAATTGACCTGTACTCAAAATATTCTCTTGCAAGTTTAATTAAAGAAATTTCAAAAATAAAAGATTTAAAATGGATTCGAGTTTTATATTTATATCCAGATCATTTTACAGATGAATTAATCGAAGAATTTAAGGTTAATGAAAAATTAGTAAAATATGTTGATATGCCACTTCAACATATTTCTGACAATGTTTTAAAAAATATGAATAGAAAAACTAGCAAAAATCACATCATTAAAACTCTTAAAAGTTTACGTGAATCAATCCCAGAAATTGTAATTAGAACAACTTTTATAGTTGGTTTTCCTGGAGAAAGTGATGAAGACTTTAAAGAACTCATTGATTTTATTAAAGAAACAAAATTTGATAAACTTGGGGTTTTTAAATACTCTAAAGAATACGGAACAAAAGCATCTACATTTGAAAATCAAATATCAGATGAGGTAAAACAAAGTCGAAATGATGAAATTATGAAAATCCAAAGTGACATATCTAGTAAAATTCTTTCAAAAAATCTTAATAAAACTTTAGAAGTATTAATTGAAGAAAAAATCGATGAAAATAATTACATTGGACGAACTTATATGGATGCTCCTGAAATCGACGGAGTAACATATATTGAATCAAATAAAAATCTTGAAGTTAATGATTTTGTTAATGTTAAAATTATTGATACTTTAGATTATGATTTAGTAGGTGAAGTTATATGAATACCCCAAATAAATTGACTCTTATGAGAACTTTGATGGTTCCAGTTTTTGTATTATTTATGTACTTAGATTTTAACAATTCAAGAATTATTGCAACTCTTATTTTTGCTATTGCTTCTTTTACAGATTTTTTAGACGGACATTTAGCAAGGCGTGATAATTTAGTCACAAATTTTGGGAAATTTGCAGATCCTCTTGCAGATAAAATTTTAGTATGTTCTGCAATGATTATGTTAGTTAGTTCTGGTGAAATGCCCGCATGGGCTGTAATAATTATTATTGCAAGAGAATTTACTATCACGGGTTTTAGAATTATAGCAGCTTCTGAAAATATTACCATAGCAGCCAGTCCTCTTGGTAAATTTAAAACTGTTACACAACTAATATCTAATATTTTACTCTTAACAGGAATTAGTTCTCTTAGACCTATTGGAATGGGAATATTTTATCTAGCTGTTGTTTTTACAGTAATTTCAGGTGCAGATTATTTAATTAAGAATAAAAAAGTTCTTGATTTAGAGAATATTTAAGGAGAAATATGAAAGCTAGCATTTTAACAATTGGCAAAGAAATTTTAATTGGTTCAATTACAAATACAAATTCTAAATATATTTCCGAAAAATTAACTGATATGGGAATTGAAGTAAATAGACAGGTTTCTGTTGATGATGACTTAGATGAAATAATTAAGGAATTAAATTATTCTACCAATAACTCTGATTTAATTATTATAAGTGGTGGACTTGGACCTACTAATGATGACATAACAAGAGAAGCCGTAGCAAAGTTTTTAAATAGAAATCTCTATATTGATGAGTTAGAAAAAGAAAAAATGGAAGATAGATTTACAAGACTTGGCAGAACTATGACTCCAAATAATTTAAAACAAATTATGCTAATAAAAGGTTCTGAAAAAATTGAAAATAAATGGGGAGTAGCGCTTGGCGAATCCATAGAATTTGACAACAAAAGAATTATTCTCTTACCAGGACCTCCAAACGAAATGGAACCAATGATGGATTATTATTTTGCTAATAACTCCTTTACTGATGAAAATATAATGGTAAAATCTCTTGATATTATTGGACTTGGTGAATCTTTAATAGAAGATAGAATTAGAAAGATGTCCTTTGAAGATAAAAGCGTAAGCGTAAATACTTTTGCTCATGGGACTTACACTGAAGTCAAAATTATTGGCAAAAGTACAAAAAAAGAGGAATTGCAATTTTCCATAGAAAAAGTTTTAAAATCACTTTATGCCGAATTTGAAACTCACGTTTATTCTGAGAATAATGATGATGTTGCAAAAGAAATTGTAAGAATTTTAAACAAAAATAATTTAAAAATTTCCTTTGCAGAATCAATAACTGGCGGAATGTTAAGTGCTGCGATTACAGACATTAGTGGTGCATCTGGTGTGATGGAAACTTCTTTTGTCACATATTCCAATAATTCAAAAAATAAAAATTTAGGTGTATCTAAAGATACATTAGAGGAGTTTGGAGCTATTAGCGAAAATACTGCCTATGAAATGGCAAGGAAAGTAAAAGAAAAAACTAATGCAAACATTGGTGTATCAACTACTGGCGAAGCAGGACCTAATCCTTCTGAAACCGAAGTAGGAAATGTCTTTACTTGCATTTATTTATCTGATGACAAATATTATACTAAGCACTATTTCTTTTCGGGAGATAGAAATAAAATAAGAAGAAGCACTGTAAATAGAGTATTGTCTCAAATACTTTATATACTTAGAAAAAATTTTAAGGAGTAATTATGAAAGATAGTAATTTAAGCAAAGATAAACAAGAAGCTCTTCACAATGTATTATCAAAAATCGAAAAACAGTATGGTGAAGGTTCAGTTATGATTTTAGGAGAAGATGTTAAGCTTAATATTGAATCAATACCTACAGGTTCTCTAGCTCTAGATATTGCTCTTGGAATTGGTGGAATACCTAAGGGAAGAATTATTGAAATATACGGACCTGAATCCTCTGGTAAAACTACCTTGGCACTTCATATGTTAGCAGAAGCTCAAAAAAAGGGGGGAACAGGTGCTTTTGTAGATGCTGAACACGCTCTTGACCCTGGCTATGCAAAAAATCTTGGCTTAGACATAGAAAATTTGATTATTTCACAACCTGACACTGGAGAACAAGCTCTTGAAATTACAGAAGCTCTAGTTAGATCTAATGCTGTGGATTTAATTGTAATTGACTCAGTTGCAGCTCTTGTTCCAAAGGCAGAAATTGATGGAGAAATGGGTGCAGCCCAAATTGGTCTTCAAGCAAGATTAATGTCACAAGCTCTTAGAAAACTTACTGGTGCAATAAATAAATCTAAATGTACTGTTGTATTCATTAATCAACTTAGAGAAAAAGTTGGAGTTATGTTTGGAAATCCTGAAACCACTACTGGTGGTAGAGCTCTTAAATTTTATTCTTCAGTAAGACTCGATATTAGAAGGTCAGAAATCATTAAAAAAGGTGACGAAATAATAGGGAATAGAGTTAGGGTTAAAGTAGTTAAAAATAAAATCGCACCTCCATTTAGACAAGCTGAATTTGATATTATGTATGGCAAGGGGATTTCTAGCGTTGGAAATATTCTTGACGTAGCAGCTGAAGCTGATATTGTCAAAAAAGCAGGCGCATGGTACTCCTATGGCGAGGAAAGACTTGGTCAAGGTAGAGAAAATTCTAAGGATTTTTTAGAAGAACATCCTGAAATGTTAAAGGAAATTGAACATAAAGTTAGAGTTTACTACAATCTAATACCAGAAGATGAACTTGATAGTGATAATGAATCAGCTAAGCCAGAAAATTTTTTAGAAGAGGATAAATAGGGCGTGATTTTTTGAAAATACTCTATCTAACAGATACTCATATTAGAGGAACCAATCCTCAAAATAGGTTAGATGATTATAAAGAGACTTTAAAAGAAAAATTAAGAGAAATTGCAAATATTATAAAAGAAGAAAAAATTGACTATGTCTTGCATGGTGGCGATTTATTTGATAGACCTGACGTTTCAGTAAGTATAGTTTCAGAATTTGCACAAATTTTTCAACAATATGGTGTACCAATATATATTATTAGTGGAAATCATGATATTTTTGGTCATAATCCAGACACTTTAGATCGAACTATGCTTGGACTTTTATGTAATTTGGGCATTATGCATTTAGTAAATTATAAAAAAATAATATTAGAAAAAGATATAAAAGTTCAACTAACTGGTTCGCCCTATGTATATTCCATGGATGAAATTTCTAATAGACATAATTATATTTTAAATGAAGTTGATAATACCTGTAAATTTTCAATTCATATGACTCATGGATTTTTAATTGACAAACCTTTTATGAAAGAAGTTTCCCATACTTTAATTGACGACATTAAGGAAACTAAAGCAGACATAACTCTTGGAGGTCATTATCACTTTGGGTTTAAAACTGTTAAAATAGATAATAAATATTTTGTAAATCCTGGAGCATTAATTAGAATCTCAAATTCTAATGCAGAAATTAAAAGAAGACCAAAAGTTAATATTATTACCTTGGATGATCAAATAAAAATAGAAGATCGCTTTTTAAAATGCGCAAAACCAGGAGATGAAGTATTGGATAGATCTGAGATGGAAAGGCATCAATTTAAGGGGCTTAAACTTGCTGAATTTAAAGAAAGTATTGACTCAACCTCTAACTATAAAAGCTTAGATATTTTTGATTTACTTTTAAAAATTTCTAAAAGTGAAAATATTTCTGAAGAAGTAAAAAAAGAAGCCTTGAAAAGATTCGAAGAAGCACAGATTAATGGAGTTAGTTATTCATGATTTATATAAAAAAAATTGAACTTCATAATTTTCAATCTCATGATTACACTGAAATGGAATTTGACAGAGGTCTAAATGTAATCTTAGGCAATTCTGATGTAGGAAAAACAGCAATTTTAAGAGCTATAAAATGGGCTCTTTATAATGAGCCAAAGGGAGATTATTTTATTAGACAAGGCGAGAAAGATGTCTCTGTAAAAATCACTTTCTCCAATGGTGTAATAGTTGAAAGATCTAAAACTCCATCAAAAAATTCTTATTTTTTCGTTGATTCTTCAGGCAATGAAATGAGATTTGAGGGATTTGGCATTGATGTTCCAAAGGAAATTACAGATGCAACAAATATGTATAAAGTTCCCCTAGATAATTCAAATAATAAAACAATTTTAAATATTGCCGAACAATTAGATGGACCATTTTTATTAAATGAACAAGCATCGCTTCGTGCATCTGCAATTGGTAGATTAATAGGCGTAAATTATGTTGATGATGCACTGAGGACTGTAGTAAGAGATAACAAGCGAACTAATCAAGAAATCGCTGAATTAATAAAAAATAGGGATGAATTAAAGGAACAACTTGTCAAATTTAATTATATTAAAGATTATAAAGAAAAATTCGAAAAAATTACTGAAATTAGAAACAAAATTAAATATCTGCAAGAAAGATTGAATCTTTGTGTTAAATTAAAGGTAACTCTTGATAAAAACAAAATTGAACTTGATGAAATCACAAATTTAGTTAAAAAGTTTAAAAGTCTTAATGATTTAGAAAAGATTGCATCAACACTAGAAAACTTTATTTTTAAGAAAAATAGTTTTGAAAATTATTTAAAAAAAATAGAAAAAATTGATATTGAAACAAATTCCATAAAAAATATTTTAATTGAGCTTAAATCTCTAGACCAACTAAATCTCATAATATCTAAAATTAATGATGAAAAAAAGATTTTAGATATTTACGAAAGTTTGTACACTAAATATTTAGAAAATATCAAGAATGTAGCTAATGTAAATAATGATTTGAAAAAATATAAGAACAATGACAATATTCAAAAAATTATAGAAAACTTAGAAGAAAATTTAACTTTTTATTCAAAAATTTATGAGTATAAAGATAGTTTAAACAAAATTAATTTAAAACTTGATCTAGGTAAGGATTACATAAAAAATTTTGACAATAATGATAAAATTAATTTTATTGAAACTAATATACAAGATAAATTAAATTCTTTAAAAAAGATTATTGAAATAAATAATATTTTTAAAGAGATTTCTACACAAATTTTTGATACAGAAAATAGTCTTAAAAATATTTATACAAATATTAAAGAATGTTCTGACTCTTACGAAAAAATAATCTTAGAAATGGGAATATGCCCTTTCTGTTACAGTCAAATTGATGAAAATTCAATTGAACACATTAAATACCACTTGAGGAATGATTAAATGAATTACGAAGATAATTTGAAAATATTAAAAGATAATTTAGACAGATTAAAAAATATGAAATATAAATCTGAAGCTAGATTGGAACAATTAAACTCACAAAAAAAAGATATTCTTGCTGAAATCGAAAAGCTGGGTATAAAACCTGAAGATCTTGAAAGTGAAATTTCTGATTTAAAAAATGAAATTGATAAACTTTTTGACGAAGCTAGTAATTTAATGCCTAGGGTGTGATTTTTTGGACTTAAAAGAACTTGATTTAAAACTAATTGAACTAAATAATAAAATTTTAAGTGATGAGGGAAAAATTGAAATTTTAACCCAACAATTAGAAAAAACTGAAAAAACTTTAAATGATAAAGAAAAGTACAGCGATATTCTTACTAAAGTCTCTGTTTTATTTCAAAAAACTTCTGAATTTGCAAGAGAACAATCTAAAAGACAAATTGAAGATACAGTCACAAAATGTTTACAATTTATTTTTGAAACAGATATTGAATTTTTAATTGAACTATCTGAATCTCGTTCTGTTCCTGTTGCAGAATTTTTTGTACAAAGTAATTATCCTGAAGGTTACAGTATAAAAACTAAACCAGAAATTTCAAGAGGTGGAGGAGTCGTTGATATTATTTCACTCGCTCTTAGAATTGCATTCTTACAGCTAAATCAACCAAAGCTATCTGGTCCGCTTATTCTTGATGAACCTGGAAAACATGTAAGCAATGATTATATTTTTAATTTAGGTGAATTTCTGAAAAAATCATCAAATTTATTTGATAGACAAATAATTATGGTTACTCACAATCCACATCTTTCTCAAATTTGTGATAAAGCTTTTCATGTAACAAATAAAAGGGGAATTAGCGAAGTAAGTGTATATAATCAGTGATTTATATCTTAGATTTTTGCCTTGACTTTAGCAAGTAAAATTGTTAGTATATTAATGGAAATATGAATTGTTCGTATATTAACATTATTATTGAAGTCAGGAGGATACAATGATTTACGACTCAAAAATAAAAAGTAAGGAAATAGATGGCTTGTTTGAAGCAATTTTATTACTAGAAAACTTAGAAGAATGTTATAGATTCTTTGAAGACATTTGCACTGTTAAAGAATTACAAGCAATTGCACAAAGATTACAAGTTGTAAAACTACTTGTTAAAAATAAAACTTATCATGAAATCGAAAGCGAAACTGGAGCTTCAACTGCAACTATTTCAAGAATTAACAGATCTTTAAATTATGGTGCTGATGGTTATAAATTAATTTTAACAAGGTTAAATATTATAGATGAAGATGAAGAAAAAGAATAAGGCTGACCTTATTCTTTTT
>NZ_JBNPOJ010000013.1:0-48234 GCF_050315115.1 Peptoniphilus sp. SGI.035 | reverse complement strand
TCTTTAGTTCTATTGGTATGCTATTTACAATATTCATTATTAAAATGGATACTCTAAGCAGCACACCAACTATTTATTTTTTGAGTTTTAAACTTTGGTAGAAGTCTTGAACTCCTTATATTTACATAACTATTTGCCTCTATCACTATTATGACACGAAACCCGCAAGTAGGGTCGTATACTTTATTAATGTTTGTTTTTCCATCCATTACGAGCCTTGCCAAAAGTTTTGATACTGTTTGTGGAGTGAAGAACTCGCCGCCGGATTTACCTGCGTTGCTGGCATAATTTGAAATCAAATACTCATAGGCATCTCCAAAGGCGTCTATATCATTATCTTGAAAGTTGCCAAAATTTATTTCTGCTATGCCTGTCAATATATCCGCTAGTCTTTTATTTTTTTCTGCTACTGTTCCTCCTAGACGATTACTTGTTGTATCTACATCTTCAAACAAGCCTTTGATATCATCTTCTGATGCAAAGCCTACTGCACTGCCTTCAATTGATTTAAATATATTAGCTAAATCTGTATTTAAATTTTCGTTATCTCTAGCAGTTTTAACAACATTTTTAAATAATTGGCTGGGCAATATAAAAAAACCTTTATCTTCAACAGTATTTGGTCTAAAATCGCACTCTGCTTCTTCATCAGAAATTTCGGCATAATCAAAGTCTAAGTCCCCAGCTTCGTGCTCGGCAGAATTAAAAAATTCAGTAATATTTTCGGAAATAAATCTATAAAATAAAATTCCTAGTATATATTGTTTGAAATCCCATCCGTCTACTGCCCCACGAACGTCATCGGCGATTGCCCAAATTTTTCTATGAAGTTCTACTCTCTGTATTGTTTCCTTGTTCTCCTTTGTTAAATCTGACATCCTCTTCTACCTCACTTTACTGATTAGACTTTGAAAAGTCCTTCTTCTGTCTTTGTAACTTCTAAGCTATTTATCCCCATTTTAAAAGTTCCAATAGGATAAGCTTCTACTTTATCTATAATTAAAAATCTATTAAGACTAGCTAAGATTTTTATATTTTAAAGTAAAAATTTGCACATTGGCATTAAAAATTATCTTGAATAATTACATCGCGATTTTTATTTATGTCCTTGGCTTTTTTTAACATTCTCTCTAAATCACTTTCATCAAAATTATAAACTTTGTCGCAAAAATAACAGCTAACTTCAGCTTTTTTGTCTTCGCGCAAAATCTCTTCAATTTCTTTTGGACCAACAGATATAATTGCGTCTTCAACTTTTTCTCGAGAGCAATTACATTTATAAGTGATTTCTCTCTTTTCAAGAATTTTAAAATTTATGTCTTTCATTAAAATTTCAATTAATTTTTCTGCGTCGTGATATTCATCTAAAATTGAAGTAACACTTGGAAGATTTTTTAAATTTTCCTCTAGTTTTGAAATTTGCTCCTCAGTTGCATCGGGCATTAACTGAATAATAAATCCGCCTGCAGCTTTTATTGAATAGTCTACGTCAACTAATACTCCAAGACCAACTGCAGATGGAACTTGGTCAGATTGAAGAAAATAAACTGCAAGGTCTTCGGCAATCTCTCCCGTAGTTAAGTTTACTGTTCCCGTATAAGGTTTTTTCATTCCAGTATCCATGACAAGAGTTAAATTCCCCTTGCCTACAATTCCAGACACGTCTATCTTGCCGTCGCTTTCCCTTATTGGAAGATCTACTGTTGGATTTGTAACATAACCCTTTACGAAGCCGTCGTTTTTACAAGTTGCGACAATTCTTCCCGCAGGTCCATCGCCATTAATAGAAAGAGTTATTGAGTCCTTTTCATTTTTTTGCCAAGAACCAATAATTGATGCCGCAGTTAAAACTCTACCTAGTGCAGCACTTGTAGTCTTTGATAATTTATGAATTTTAGTTGCCTCTTCTACCACATCAGTAGTTATGGCAGCAGAAATTTTTATTGTTTCAGTTTCGTCAATTGCTCTTAAAATATATCCCATATTACCTCCTTGCAATAATTGTGTATCTTGAAGTTGTCTCCTTCACATCTTTAAATTCGTAGTCGTCATAAACTTCTATTTCACAAAATCCAATTTCTTCTAATAAGTTTTTTACAAAAGATAAGTCGTAGGCTCTCTCAAAATGCTCCTCGTAAAATCTTTTATAATCATTGTCCTTTATATTTCTAAAAAAATTAACTCCATAGGTATTTAATTTTTTTCCGTCATCGTAAATATTTTCCCAAATGTATAGGACATCATCCACTTCGTCCACTGTAACTGGCGGAATATTTTTAAATTTGTATTCTGTGTTTAAGTCAAAAATAAAAATTCCATCTTCATTTAAGTGTTGGTAGCTAGATTTTAAGGCAGATTCAAAATCTTTTTCATCAGTTACATAATTTAAACTGTCGCCAACGGAAAATATTGCATCATAATTTGAAGGTGCAGAAAACCCCGCCATATTTTGTTTAAATAATTTTAAATTTTTATTTCTTATTTTATTTTCACATACGCTAAGCATATCTTCAGATAAATCAAAGGCGTGAACCTTATAATCCCTTGTAATCTTCTCTGTAAGGGCACCTGTTCCACAAGCCATTTCTAAAACTAACATAGGTTCTAGAGACTTTTTCCCTAGAACCTCTTTAATAAATTTATAGATTTTTTCATAGTCAAGATCGTACATGAGTTTGTCGTAAAAATATGCGAAATCTTCGTACATCATCTTCTGCTTTCAATCTCCTTTAAAATTTCTTGTAAAACAATTGTAGAATTTTCGTGGATGACTACATCTGCTCTGTGATCCATAGGCGTTGGATCATTATTTATTATAATCAAGTGGTCAACATAGTTTGGCAAAAAATTTACTGGAGAAACTGTAAGGGATGAACCAACTACTATTAGAGTGTCAGTGTCGTCAAGCTCCCTCGCTCCCCTTTCAAAATCGTCGGGCATCATGTCGCCAAACATAACTACATTTGGTCTAATTGTTCCGCCGCATTTGTCGCATTTAGGTGGTATTTCTCCTTTTTCCACTTTTTCACGCATCACTGCAAAGGGATATTCCTTGCCACAATTCATGCAATGTGTGCCACGAGTTTCGCCATGAACTTCGTAAATATTTTTTGAACCAGCCTTTGCGTGAAGGTTGTCTATATTTTGCGTGATAATCCCTGATAAATATCCTAATTCTTCTAATTTTGCAAGAGCTTTATGACCGCCATTTGGTTCTTGGTCATTTAAATCTTCCAAAATTTTGTAACCTTCCTTATAAAAAATTTCTGGATGGTTTAACAGTCTGTCCTTTGAAAGTGCAAGGGTTGGATCCATCTTTGAATAATACCCTGTGGAAGATCTAAAGTCAGGGATGCCTGAGTCAGTAGAAATGCCAGCACCAGTTAGTGCGAAAACTTTTTTTGACTTTAAAATTAAATTAGCTGCTTCTTTTATCTTATCCATTTCCTACCTCCTAAAAAACAATGTAGTGATAGATGAAATACAAAATAACAAGGGCAATTATTGGCACAAAGTTAAATAAATCAATGCCTTCCACATCTCTATATCTAATTTTTATTTCTTTGTCCTTATTATTTTCTTCTTTTAAACTTTTTAAAATATACCTAATTAAAATTACTGAAAAAATTGAAATTACAATTAATATAATAATTATTAAAAGCTCAAGAGAACCAATCTCGCGAGATAACTTCGTCTTTCTCAAAAATTCAAAAAGCCTTTCGTTGACATATCTAGCAGTCAAAACTGCAATTACATTATTGACAAAGTGAGCCAATATTGCAGGAATAATTGAGCCTGTAACTTCAATTAAACTTGAAAACAAAAGTCCCAACAAGAAAGGCGCAATAAAATTTTGTATGTCAAAGTGAAATAGTGCAAAAACTAAAGCTGATACAATTATGGCAAACCTCTCGCCATAGACATTATAAGCATTTGTAAGGGTACCTCTGAAGAAAACTTCTTCGCAAATCGCCGGCACAAGACACATAAATATTAAATAATTAAAAATTGGGACATTTTGTAACATTATCTCCATAGGAAAATTTTTGTACTCAATAAAATTTGATAAAAGCGACAAAAAAATTCCATTTAATAGAAGAATGACAGGGTATGCCAAAATTACAAGTAAAATTGTCTTTAAAATGCTTTCAAAAGAAATTTTTTTAATTTTTAAAACTTCTCTAATATCTCCCGTAGAAGAAATTAAAATTGCAAGAAGTAAAATTATAAAAATTTCCGTAATAAATGTACCCCAAAAGCTAAGTTTTTCCTGAATGTTAAAACCAACTGTTAAGAAAATAATTGCCAGCACTAGAGTCAATGTGTTGACGCTCATGACATTTAGATTTTTCTTTTTAAAATTTCTCATTTTTTTCCTTATAAGTATAGATATATGGCACATTTCTATAATAATCGCCATAGTTTAAACCATAACCAACTATAAAAATATCTTCTATTTCAAAACCAACATAGTCAGCACTCACATCTGCTTCTCGTCTTGAAGGCTTATCTAAAAGCACGCAAGTCTTTAAACTCTTTGGATTGTAAGTCAAAAGTTTTTCTTTCACTGCGTAAAGAGTGTTGCCAGTGTCTAAAATATCGTCTACAACTAAAACATTTCTGTTCTCAATATTTGTGCGTAAATCTGTCAAAAACCTCACTTCTCCGCTATAACTTTCACTATGTCCATAACTTGAAGTTGTTAGAAAATCTATTTCAACTAATTTATCAATCTCTCTAACTAAATCTGCCGCAAAAATAAAGCTTCCTCTCAAAAGAGAAATGACTACGAAATCGTCATCGAAGTCGGCACTAATTTTTTTGCCAAGGCTTTTTACTTTTTCTCTTATCTCTTCGCGAGAAAATAATATTTGTCTTTCCATAATTCCTCCACTTACATTATATCAAAAAATGGCAAAAATTCATCTTTAATTGCCATTATCGCAATATCTCTGGTATAATTTAAGAGAAGGTGATTTTATGAAAAAAAGTTCTTTTGAACTTGCATTAAATAAATTATTAATTCTATACATAATAGATAACTTCAACCACAAACTAAAGGAAAATGACCTTAGCTATTTTGTATTAGATATTGAACTCTTTAATTACTTTTACTTCAAACAGTATTTAAAGGAATTGGAATCAACGGGCTTAGTCCTCTTTGATGGAGATAAAAAATATTATCTATCTGATGATGGCGTTAAGACTCTAAATATTTTTTACGAGAAAATTCCAAAGGAAAATATAAAGTTTTTAGACGAAAAAATGAAAAAATATCGCCATGAATTGCTACTTCAAAATTCAATAACATCAGAAATTTATGAAGAAAAGGGCACAAGTTATGCCCATCTAAATATTAAAGACGATGAAATTGATGTCTTAGATTTAAAAATCGAAGTAGCCGATTTATTAATGGCAAAAAAAATATCTGCAAACTTTAAAAAGAATGCAGAAAATATTTATTCTGAAATATTAAAATTATTGACAAAAGATAAGAATTAGAACCTTCGGGTTCTTTTTTTTATTAAATTTTTTGATTTACTAAATCTAAAGTAAAAAAATAAAGCCTAAGCTGGCCTTATTTTTTAATTTAAAATTTAAACTCTATATTCCCTCATATTTCTTCCAGCAATGGCAACTGTGGATGCGTTGTGAAGAAAAGCTGAGTTTGTATTTGTCAAATATCCTGTTACTCCAAGTGCAATTAGGGCTCCGTTAAAGGACACAATATTCCTGTAACTTCTGTGGACTCTTTTTTCCAATTCCTTTGCAATTTTTATTACATCAATAAGTTCTTTTAGGGAGTCTGATTTTATTGATATATCTGCAATTTCCTTTGCAATATCTGCTCCTTCGTGCATTGAAATGCCAACATCTGCAGATGAAAGTGCAATGGAATCATTAATTCCGTCGCCAATCATGACAACTGTTCTTCCACTTTCTTTTTCACTATCTACATATTCTTTTTTATCCTCTGGCAAGACTTGGGCTTTATAATAATCAAGGTCTAGTTTTTCCGCAACAGCTCTTGCAGAATTTTCTGCATCTCCTGTTAGCATTGCAATTCTTGTAAATCCAAGTTTTCTAAGAGAATCAATTGTATATTTTGCGTCTTCACGAATTGGGTCATCTATGCAAATTACTGCAATTAATTTTTCATCAAAAGCAAGATACAATAGGGAATAATCTTCTTTTAGTTCATCAATTTTGTTTCTTTGCTCTTCATCAATTTTTATTTTCTCATCTTCTAAAATAAAATGAGCTGAACCAATTAGAGCTTCTTTGTCGCCAATTTTTGATTTTATTCCATGTGCCACAATATACTCAGGCTTTGAATGCATTTCTTCGTGATTCAAATTTTTTTCTTTTGCGGCTTTTACCACTGCATTAGCTATTGAATGTGGAAAATGTTCTTCAAGACAAGCTGCTATCCTTAAACATTCATCTTCGTCATTGTCGTAAAATGCAATTACCTTTTCAACTTTTGGCTCTGACTTTGTGAGAGTTCCCGTCTTATCAAAAATAATTGAATCCGCTTGAGCAAGTTTTTCTAAATACCTTCCGCCCTTTACAAGAATTTCTCTTTCTGATGCAGATGAAATTGCCTTCATAGTTGCAATTGGTATTGTAAGTTTTAATGCACATGAAAAATCTACCATCAAAAAGGATTTTGCTTTGATGAAATTTCTCGTTAATAAATAAGTTATTCCTGCTCCTAAAAATGAGTATTTTACAATTGAATCAGCTATAGACTCTGCCTTTTTCTCTGCAAGAGATTTATTTTTTTCACTCTCTCCAATTAATTCAATTATGTGATTTATTCTCGACTCATCGTATTTTTTAGTAGTTTTAACGAGAATTGCTCCCTCTTCTAAGACTGTACCTGCAAATACAGTTTTTCCTTCAGTTTTTTTCACTGCAAGGGATTCTCCAGTAAGTGAAGATTCATTTACCATGCCAAAACCCTTAACTATTTCACCGTCAACAGGTATAGTAGAGCCCATATTCACTTCTACGACTTCGGAAATATTTACTTCTTCTAATTTTTTTAAATATTTTTTGTCGCCATCAACTACAAAAACTTTTTCTACATTTAACTTTAATGATTGAGCAAGATCTTCCTTTGATTTTTTTAAAGTATATTCTTCTAACTCTTCACCAAGTCCAAGTAGAAACATAATATTTCCTGCGTCTCCAAATTCTCCGTCAAGTATAGAAATTCCAATAGCTGTTGCATCTAAAATTGCCACGTCTAATTTTCTATTTCTTATACTTCTTAACCCAGCTTTAATATAAGGTATCGCCTTTATTAAAATTCCAATTGGTCTAAGAGGCATTGGCAAAATATGCGCAAAGAAAATTCTCCTATACATAGCATCTCGAAGAATGTGGAAAAGTTCTCTATCCTCTTGAGGTACAAAATCTACATCATCAATTTCAAAATCTTTTAGATCTTCTAAATTAAATTCTAAAATAAACTTTGCAATTTTCGGCAAATATTTTTCTTCATAATTTACCGTAATTGAATTTGCGAGAGGAGAAATCTTACAAGATTTAACGCCAGATAGTTCTTCAATTTTGTATTTTAATTTATTTACATCGCAGTCTCTAAGCACATCATCGTATAAAAAACGACTCCTGCCTAGAGTTCTACTGGCAATAGTTGCAATCATATTACTCTTCTACTTCAGCTTCTTCTGAAGTTTCTTCGCCTTCCTTAGCAACTTTTTCAATATCTAAGTTCGCTTTTCTTTCAGCTTCTTTTCTTTCGTCTTCAGCTTTTTTGACTTTTGCTTCAGCAACAATGTCTTCAGTTGAAACTTTTACACTTTCAACACCCTTGTCAATTCCTTCTTTAATTTTAAGTCCTTCAGCAACTGTTGTTACTGCAATTCTTTTTGCAGTTTTTGATGAAAGAATTTTTCCACCAATAGCTCCTGCAACAAAACCTAATCCTAAATTAATTAATTTCTTTTTCATAATAGCCTCCTCTTTTTTAAGATAATATTATCATTTAATTTTTTTAATAATTAAAAATATTCACTTAGAATAAATTAATATTTTTAAAAAATGTTAAAAAAACTGACTCATTGAGCAAGTCTTTAGGAGTTATTAAAATTTATTATTTTATTTATTTATTTTCTATTCTATCTTTTTTTAAAATTACTTTAAATTGAGTTCCTATTCCAAGTTTTGAACTTATCTCTAGCTTTCCGTCAATGGATTGCAAAACATGCTTTACTATGGAAAGTCCAAGACCTGTCCCGCCAATTTTTCTAGACCTTGATTTATCTACGCGATAAAATCTTTCAAAAATTCTTGCTAGATTCTTTGATGGAATGCCTATGCCTGTGTCTGTAATAAAAATTTCTTGATTTTTTTCATCCTCAGTGATTTTTATGTCAAGCTTTCCGCCATCTTTATTGTATTTTAGTCCATTATTTATAATGTTTGCAAAGAGTTCCCACATCATAGTTTTGTTTTCAAATACAAGCCCATCGCCTTCTAAAGTAACGGTAATATTTTTCTCGTCAATTAAATTTCTTTGAGCTCTTAAAATGTCACTTATAAGATTCTTCAATTTTATCTCTTCACGAGAGAAAGATTCTGCGGTTTCAATCCCAGAAATTTTCATAATGTCTTCGATTAAATTTAAAAGTCTTTTTGAATCGTCATAAATTAATTTGTAAAACTCTTCCTTGTTGTCGTCGTCTACCATTCCATTCACTAAAAGTTCTGAAAAGCCACATATTGATGTAAGTGGTGTCTTCAGCTCATGACTTACATTAGATGAAAATTCTTCTCTTAATCTTAATGCTCTAATCTCTTCAGTTTCATCGATAAATAAAATTACCACGCCTCTAACTTTTTTGTCTTCAAATACTGGATTGACATAAAATTTAAATTCCCTATCTCCAATATTAGTAACAGATTCTACGCTAGAACCCTTTAAGGCGTCGTCAATTAATTTTAATAGATCATCATCTCTTATTAAATTTAAAATATTTTCTCCAATGAGTTTTCTTTTTGAATTAAAAAGTTCCCTCGCAGAATTGTTCACAGAGAGCAAGTTTTTATTTTCATCGATTATAATAAGCGACTCTTTCATATTTTTCAAAATGGTTTCAATGGTGTCCCTTTCTCGACTAATCTCCTTGAAATTCTCCTTTATAGTCTTGTTTTGCTTATTAATTTTTTGAATAAAGGGACTTATCTCTGGAACTTTATTTGTGTCAATTGTAAGTAAATCCTCATTTAAATTATTTAAAGGTTCAAAGGTTTTTTTCGTAAGTCTACCTGAAACTACTATTGCAATGCCAAATACAAGAAGCGACATTAAAATATCTATGGGAAGAACTTTTGTAAAGGTGCCAAGGAGGTTTTCCATCTCTCTTGACACTCTTAAAATACTTCCGTCTTCAAGTTTTAAGCTTACATAATAAACATCCTTGGAAAGAGTCGTTGAAAATCTTTCAATTTGTGCAAAGCCATCTTTTTGTGCCTTAATAACTTCTGGTCTATCCTTGTGCGTAGGAAGAAACTTTGCATCCTCAGCTGAATCGTAAACTACATTTCCATCTTCTTTTATTAAAGTAATTCTAAAATCTCTTTTCTTTTTCGCCACGTCAACTAGATAATTTTCGTCATCATCAATTTTATTTAAAGTTTCGCCCATGGTGATGACTATATTTGAAAGGTCTCTATTTGATCTATCTACATAGACATAATAATAGATAAACATGGAAGTAATAGTTGAGAGAAAAAGCGTGAGAAGCGATATTCCAAGTAAATATCTAAAAAATCTATTTTTCATGTCAATCCTTCGTTGAAAGCATATAGCCCACGCCTCTAATTGTCTTTATATAATTTCTTTTTTCCTGTAATTTATCGCGAAGAAGTTTTATGTGCATATCCACAGTTCTTGTTTCGCCTTCATAATCGTAACCCCAGATATAAGTTAGAAGTTTTTCACGAGAGATGACTATTTCCTTATTTAAAATCAAGTATTTTAAAAGTTCATATTCTTTAAAAGTAAAATCCACTTGCTCGCCGTCAATTGTAACAGTTCTCTTTAAATTATTCATGACAATGCCGTTAAATTCTAAAATATTTTTATCTTTTTCAGAAGTGCCTACACGTCTAGCTATGGCACCAACTCTTGATAAAAGTTCCATTACAGAAAAAGGCTTTTTAATATAATCGTCAGCACCACCATCTAGTGCTGAAATAATATCGTACTCAGAAGTCTTTGCTGTAATCATCATTACCCAAATATTTTTAGTGTCGTCTTTTTCCTTTAGCTTAGTTAAAATTTCTGTTCCATCAATATCTGGAAGCATTATGTCAAGAAGCACAATATCCGGTTTTTTTTCACTAAGCTTTTCAAAAAAATCATTGCCATTTTCAAAGCAGTAGACATCGTAACCCTTGCTTCTCAATGAATATTCAATTAATTTTAAAATCGATGTATCATCTTCTACTACATAAATTAACATTAAATCATCCTTTTATAGAAAATATTACCCACTTAGCAATATTTACAGCGTGATCTGATATTCTCTCTAGGTATTTTGCAATCATTATAATATCAATTGCAGCTGCGGGATCAAAATCTGATTTAATTATATCAATTAATTCATCTCTTATCATCACAAAATAATTATCTACAACATCATCTTCGTCGTCAATTTTATTTGCAGAATCAATATCCATGTTTACAAAGGAATCTATGGACTTATTTAAAAGTGTAATAGTCGCTTCTGCCATTTGTTTTACTAGAGGAAATTTATCTGAGGCATAGTCATCGGGTAACATCATACAAATTTCTGCGATGTCCCTAGCATTATCGCCAATTCTTTCCATGTCGGTAATCATTTTTAAGGCAGAAGATACTCTTCTAAGATCACTTGCTGCTGGTTGTTGTTCAACGAAAATTTTTAAACATTGTTTTTGAATAATGCCTTCATAGACATCAGTTCTTTCTTCATAATTTGAAACTTCTTCTGCAATAGCTTCGTCTTTTTTATCTAATAATGAAATTGATTTTTTAATTGCAGTTTCATTTAGCATTGCCATTTCTAAAAGTAAATTATTTAGATGTCTTAATTCTTCATCAAATTTCTTTCTCATTAGCCGAACCTTCCTGTTACATATAATTCTGTTTTTTCTTCCCTTGGATTTGTAAATATGTCAATTGTGTTTCCATATTCAACAATTACTCCTTGAAGGAAAAATGCTGTCTTGTCAGAAATTCTTGAAGCTTGTTGCATATTGTGAGTAACCATAACTATTGTGTACTGCTCCTTTAATTCTTGTGCTAAATCTTCAATTTTTCCTGTAGAAATTGGGTCAAGAGCAGATGTTGGTTCGTCCATTAAAATTACTTCAGGATTTACTGCTATTGCTCTTGCAATACAAAGTCTTTGTTGTTGCCCTCCGGAAATTGAAAGTGCAGACTTTTTTAAATCGTCCTTTACTTCATCCCAAATTGCTGCTTGCTTAAGCGATGACTCCACAATTTCATCTAACTCTGCTTTATTTTTTATGCCATGAGTCTTTGGACCATAGGCAATATTTTCGTAAATGCTCATTGGAAAGGGGTTTGGCTGTTGAAATACCATTCCCACCCTTTTTCTAAGCTTGTTTACATCGTAATTCTTGGCGTAAATATCTTCGCCATCTAAAGTTATCTCTCCCTCTATTCTACAACCCACTACTAGGTCATTCATTCTATTTAAACATTTTAATAGTGTTGACTTACCACAGCCAGAAGGTCCAATAAATGATAAAATTTCATTTTCCCTTATTTCTAAATTTATATTGTGAAGTGCTTTAAAATCTCCATAATATAAATCGAGATCCTTGACATTCATCTTTGATTGCATTATTCTACCTCCTTTAGTTTTTCTGCAAGCTTAGTAGAAGACCAGTTGATTAAAAGAACAAGTAACAAAAGCACCATTCCCGTTGCATAAGCTTCTCCAACATGTTTACCTTCAGATGAAAGCACATACATGTGTAAAGCTAATGTCCTTGAAGATGATTTAAGTGATGTTGGAAGTGATGTTGCTGTACCTAGTGTGTACATAAGTGCAGCTGTTTCACCAACTACACGTCCAATAGATAAAATTATTCCAGATAAAATTCCTGGGATAGCAACTGGTAGTACAACTTTAAAAATTGTTCTAAGTTTACCTGCTCCAAGTGCAAAAGAACCTTGTCTAATTGACGGGTGAACTGATTTTAGTGCTTCTTCTGTGGCTCTCATTATAATTGGAAGAATCATAATAGATACTGTCAATACACCAGAAATTACTGAAAAGCCCATCTTTAACTTTAGACCAAAGAATAGCATACCAAATAACCCATATACAATTGACGGAATACCTGCTAGAGTTTCTGTTGCAAGTCTAATTGCCTTAACAAGTTTGTTTTCAACATCTGTGTATTCAACTAAAAATATTGCAGTAAAAATTCCAATTGGTGATGCAAATAATATTGCAAGGACAACTGTAAGAAGTGTTGTGATAATCGCAGGTCCCATGGATACATTTTCTGAAGTATAATTTAGCGAAAGCATATCTGGTCTAAAGGAAAGTGCTCCTTTAAAAACTACAAATGCAACGATAAAAACTAAAATTGCAAAAGTCATTCCTGAGAAAAGTCTAGTAGTTATCCTATAAAAAGATAATCCCTTTATAAAGTGAAGTCCAAAAACTAGAGCGACAAAAAATAATAATATTCCTATTGTAATAAATTTAACCATTGTTTTCGCTCCTACTCTTTACTATAAAAAATCCAATATTGATAATCAAAATAAAAATAAAAAGTACAGCTGCAGTTGCTATAAGAGCTTGTCTGTGTTCTCCAGCTGCATAAGCCATTTCAAGCACTATGTTAGTCGTCATAGTTCTAATTCCTTTTAGAGGATTTAAGGTCAATCTAGTTTGATTTCCTGCAACTAATATTACTGCCATTGTTTCGCCAATTGCACGACCAACCCCTAAAATTATTCCAGCAAAAATACCAGATTTTGCAGCAGGTATCATTACTCTTGTAATAGTTTCATCGTGAGTTGCACCAAGAGAAAGTGAGCCCTGATAAAAAGATTGTGGAACAGTTCTTAGAGATGCTTCTGCCATAGATATTATTGTTGGCAAAACCATAATCAGAAGCAATATTGATGCAGATAACATATTCATGCCTGTACCACCAAAAAGCGATCTATTAATTGGCACTATAACTGTTAAGGCAAAAAAACCATATACAATTGAAGGTATACCTGTCATTAAGTTTAGTGCAGGCTTTAAAACTCTATAAATGTTTTTTGGACAATCAAATGCCAAATAACAAGCTACCATAATTGAAACTGGAACTGCTGCAATACATGATAAAGCAGTGATCATTATAGAACCAATTATCATAGGTAGAATTCCATAACTTGCTGGCACATTCATTGGTGCCCAACTGTCGTTAAGGATAAATTTTCCTACTCCAATTTTTCCAATAAAACCAAGAGAGTCTTTGAAGATAAATATACATATCAATAACAAAAAGAAAATTGACAATACAGAACAAACTAGGAAGAAGTATTTAAATACCTCTTCCTTAGTGAATGCTTTTCTTTGGTTTTCTTTATGGAGTACTTTTTTATTAGTATCTTCCATTCTATTCATTCCTTGTACCTAATTATTTAGCTGCTTCAGCCCATTCAGTTAATTGACCTGTAAAGATTTTTTGAAGTTGATCCACTGTTAGATTTTCGCAACTATTTTCCTTATTAACAATTACTGCAATACCATCTCTTGCGATTACTGTAAATTCAAGAGCCTTCTTTTCTTCATCTTTAAGTTCTCTAGAAGCCATTCCAAGTTGTGCTGTACCTTCCATTGCTGCAGTCATACCAGCAGAAGAACCATTAGACTGAATGTCAATTTGAACCTTAGGGTTTTTAGCTTTATAAGCTTCAGCAAGTTTTTCCATTAGAGGAGAAACTGAAGTAGAACCAGCAATTGTAATATGTGCATCATTGTCAATTGCTTCGTATTTAGCACCTTTTGCATCTCCAACATAACCTTCTTCTTCACAAATCTTTTGTCCCTCATCTGACATAATGAATGTGATTAAGTCTTTATCTTTTGCATCTACGTCAGCTTTGTAAGCAACATTAAATGGTCTAGAAAGTTTATAACTTCCAGATTTTATATTTTCAGGAGTAGCTTCAACACCTTCAACTTTAACTGCCTTAACAGTATCATTTAAAGAACCAAGAGAAATATAGCCAATAGATGCCTTATCATTTTGTACAGTTGTAAGAACTGCATCAGTAGAAGATTGAACTGCTGCTTCAGCATAAGTGTTGTCAACTTCTTTGTCGCCATCTTTAACAAGAACACCAGTTAATTCAATAAAAGCAGATCTAGTACCTGAACCTTGCTCTCTTGAAATTACATTAATAGTTCCAAGATCAGCCGCATTAGATCCCTTTTCTTCTTGTTTAGCATTTTCTTTAGGAGTATTAGCTGCTTCTTCCTTCTTGTTTCCCCCACAAGCAACTAAAGACGCTGCCAATGCAAGAATCATTCCAACCTTGCCAATTTTTTTAATTTCCATTATTATCTTCCTTTCAAATATAATTTTTACTTTCGCTGCCATTATAGAAAAATATTGTAAATTTGAAAGATTACTATTGTAAATTTTGTGTAAAATCTTTTACAAGCTGTGAAATAATAGTGAAACTATGTAAAGTTTAGATATAGATCGCCATTGTTGCTTAAAAATGCAATAAAAAAAGAGCCAGATAACTGACTCCAAATTTTATCCTCTTACTCTTTTATTTTCTTTGTCGTAGAAAACCCTGTCGCATAATTTTGCTTTTATATCGCCATCTTTAGTTTTAATTTCAACTTCTTTACCTTCTATTGCACATTCTTTTTCAATTAAGCAGTAGCCAATAAACTTTTCAACTGTGTAGCCATAGGTAAATTTTGTAACTTTTCCAATTTCTCGACCATCTAGTAGAACTGCATCCCCTGCTTCAACTTCGCCTTCCTCAAAAAGTTCAAAGCCTAACAAATCCCTTTTTACATTATCTTTTTCTTTAAGAAGTGCATCTTTTCCAATAAAATCGCTGTCCCAATGAACTGTCCAGTCATACCCAACTTCAAGTGGATTTGTACCTTTAAGGTCACTCATTAGTACATATCCCTTTTCTCCTGGCAAACTTCCAATAATTACATCCGTTGTAATATTAATAAGCCCAAACTCTTTGCCACATTCTTTAATTTTTTCTTCTAGCTTTTCTTTCTTGCCACTTTCAACATAAAGTTCGTATCCAAGTTCACCAGTAAAACCTGCCCTTGCAACCATAATGTCTAAGTCGCCAACAGAATTATCTTCGATAGTAAAGAATTTTAAATTAGAAATGTCTTCATCAACAATTTTATTTACAAGATCTCTTGACTTTGGTCCTTGAATAGCAAACATTGTAACTCTTGAAGTAATATCCTTGTAATCAAGGTCGCATCCATCTTTAAACTTGTCAAACCACTTAATCATCTTGTCAATGTATAGAGTTGAAATCAAATATTTATCTTCTTCCAACCTAAAAACAATTACATCGTCAATGATTTTTCCATCTTCGTTTAGCATTGTAGTATAAAGTGCGTGACCCTTTTTCATATTTTTTATGTCATTTACAAAAACTTTGTCTAAAAAAGTTGCTGCATCTTTACCCTTGACATCTAAAATTTGGTGAGTGAAATCATAATAACCAACACCACATCTTACGGCTTCATGTTCTTTTCTTTTTAGTTCATTACCTTTCATAATATCATTCCTTTAACACTTTATAACAATAGTCTTCATCCCTAATATACCCTCAAAATTTTTTTAAAAACAAAAAGCACAAGATGTTGAACTAACCTCCCAAATTGTTATTTATGTCCAACTTTGCGTGGTTATCTTAGTTCTATTCTTGTACTTTTTTATGAAAGATTTATTTTATGAAAATTCTATTAAAATTCAATGTCTTGAAAAACTATTTCTCCTTCTCTTATTGTCATCATATTTTTTAAAAGTTTTTTTCCTTTAAGCTTTCCACCTGACCAATCCTCATAAATAACATCTTTATCAATTTCCTTTATTATAGCAATATCAGCACAATAACCTTTGCTAATACTGCCTATTTTATCATCCATATTTATTAATTTAGCTGGATTGTATGACGATTTTTCAATTATTTCACTCATGCTTAGTCCCATGTTTAAATACTTAGAAATTAGAAACATCATATTAAAAATTTGGGGCTTTTTATAAATACTCTTTTTGGTCAAGTCCGTACTTATAATATCAGGTAAAAAATTATTTTCGAAAGCTTTATTTGCTATTTTGAATGAAAAATGAAAACGAGCATTTGCAGCATCAAATATTACTCCTCTTTTCCTTGCATCAATGATTTCTTTAAAAATTTTACCTTTATTATTAATAATTGTGTTTCCAAAATCATGATACATATGTGTAAAAACATCACCTTTTCCTAGTTCATTTGCTATTTCAATTTGACTCATTGGTGAATTAGTCGTATGAACAACAAGTCTTTTCCCTATTTTTTCAGAAATTCTTTTTGCAGCTTTTAAAGGTTCCATTCCCATGTTTTGCACAAGGCTTTTATCTAATCTAATTTTTAAAGCAACAAGATCCTCATTATATTTTTCAAATAATTTTACAATCTTTTTCTCATTAAATTTACTAGGATCTATGTTTTCCCCATAGCTACTTGTTACCATTCCGCCAGAACAAACATTTAGATAGGCTTTAATTCTAACATTACTTGCTTCTATGGCAGGTCTATAAGACTCATAGTTTGAGCAACCACTGCTTCCAGCATCTACTGCTGTGGTAACTCCTGAAGAAAAGCAAATAATTTCTGGAGGAACCCCTATTTCACAAAATGGTTGGAGATGTATATGATAATCAATTAAACCAGGTACAACATAACAATCTTTAGCATCTACTGTTTTAAATGTTTCAATATTTTTAAAGTCTCCTATATCGATAATTTTCCCATTATCGATTAATAAGTCTTTTTTTGTGTTTATATTATTTTTTGGATCAATTATTTTTCCATTTATTATTTTTATATCCATATTTAACCCTGCTCTACATTCTTAAAAAATATTGGTGAAATTAGAAATATAATAGCTATTACTATTAAGACTATACTAATAGGTCTACTAAACATGTAAGACAGTACATTCCCGTTACTTACTGTGAAAGTTTGTAAATATCTAGATTCAAGCATCTCTCCTAATACCATTGCTAACACAATTGGAGCTGGATGAAATCCTGCTTTTTGTATTATATATCCTAAAACTCCAAATATTATCATTATGACAATGTCAAACATACTATTATTTAAAGCAAATGATCCTACAAAACAGAATATAACTATCATTGGTGTTAAATATTTTTTAGGTAATTTTGCTACTTGAGAAAATGGTTTGACTAATACAAGTCCAAATAATCCAACTAAAATATTTGCTATAATAAATCCAATTATTACTGTATAAGTCATTTGAGCATGAGTTGTAAAAAGTTCTCTTCCAGGAACAAGCCCATGAATTAATAATCCACCTAATATGACAGCAGCTACTGAACTTCCGGGAATTCCAAGTGTCAACAAAGGAATTAAAGCTCCACCAGTAACAGCATTGTTAGCTGTCTCAGAAGCCGCTACCCCTTCTAAACTTCCTTTGCCAAATTTTTCCTTCTCTTTTGATAAAGATTTTGCTGTATTATAGGAAATCCAAGATCCAATTTCAGCACCTGCACCAGGAAGTATTCCTATTATTACACCTATTATTGAACTTCTACTTATAGTTCCCCATAGTCCCTTTGTGTCTTCTCTATTAGGGAATATTCTGTCAGCTTCAAAATCAGCAACACTTGCTCCTTTTTCTTTTGGATTTTCGCATAATTTTAAAACTTCTGAAAGAGCAAACAATCCAATTAAGGCTGGGATAAAAGATATCCCTGAATCGAGTTCTAATATTCCAAAAGTAAATCTAGGATATCCTATGGAAAAATCTACACCAACAGTAGTCAACAATAATCCAAATATAGCCGATAATATGCCTTTTAAAACTGAATCTGCTGCTAAAGTAACAACAGCCGTAAGACCTATTATAGCTAACAGCATATACTCACTTGGACCAAATAGTAAAGATATTTGTGAAAGTGGCGGAGCTAAAATTAATAATGCTATACCACTTACAACTCCACCTATTGCAGATGCTAATGTAGAGATTCTTAATGCCTGTCCACCTCTACCTTGACTCGTTAAAGGATAGCCATCTAATGCTGTTGCAGCAGATGATCCCGTACCTGGAGTATTAATCAATATTGCAGATATACTACCGCCATAAACTGCTGAAGTGTAAATTGCCATTAGCATTAATATTCCAGTTTCTGGACTCATTGCAAAAGTGAATGGTAGCAATAAAGAAACACACATAGTTGAACTTATTCCAGGTAATGCTCCACCTATAATCCCTATTAAAATACCACCGCACATAATCAGCATATTTTTAAATGAGAAAATTGACATCATTACAGTTAACAAACTCATAGTTCATCTCCTTTCACATAAATATAGGTCTATATGGTATTGGAACACTTAAAAATTTTACAAACACCAAATAAATCATGACATTAAAAGCAATACCAATTAATAATGCTCTCAAAAATTTATTCTCCCCTAAAAATTTAGTTGATACCAATATAAATAAAAGAGTCCCTATTATTAAACCTAAAATTTTCGAAATAATATAATATCCAATAATCAAAATGGTAATTATAACTACGTTTTTGAATTTTTCTTTTCCTATTTTTTTAATATGCGTATCTTTAATAATAGACTCTATTATAACAAGAACACTAAAAATAATCATTGAAATCAATATTAGTCTAGGAAATAAAGCTGATCGCTCAGGAAATTCCCTAGTGATATTTAACAATATAGTAGCAATTAATATTAAAATAAAAGATATAATGGTATCTAATTTTAAATATTTTTTCATTTTACCACCCTAAAGTTTCTTTATATTGTTTTTCCACATCTTTCAAAAAGTTAATATATTCTTCATGATCCATGTATTTAACAGAAAGACCAAGATCTTTCATTTCCTTAACATGTTCTGGATCATTAATTATTTTTTCAAATGCATCATCTAATTTTTTCACTATATCCTCTGGCATTCCTTTAGGACCTGCATAACCTCTTGCAGCATAAGCTTTAATATCTAATCCAGATGCTTCCTTAAATGTTGGAACATCAGGTAAATATTCCGACTTTTCGTTATCTAAAACTGCTAATGGTATCATCGCTCCTTCATCGACTTGTTTTTTTACATCTCCAGCTCCCATTGATACTACATCAATATGTCCTCCTAATGCCATTGATATAGAATCTGATAATCCGCCAGTGTGTACCGCTTCCATTTTATATCCAAGTTTTTCAAGTTCGATTAATGCAATATGATGTTGTGTATAAGCTCCTGATGTTCCTACTTTAACTTCGCCTGGATGTGACTTAACATATTCTAAAAGTGAATTTAAATCTTTAAATTTAGAATCTTTATTAACTGCCCACGCTGTAGTATCCCAAACGTGGTTTACTAATGGAGTAATATCATCTAATGAAACATCTTTTTTATTATCGGGATTTAAATATCCAGAAATATATGGAAGTGCCATCATTGATAATGTATATCCATCTGGTTTTGCTTTTAATAATTTATTCCATCCTACATACCCACCTGCCCCTGAATAATTTTCAACAACAATAGTTTGTCCAAGTTCTTTTTCTAATCTTTTTGCCATCATTCTAGTTCCTATATCAGAAGATCCACCTGCTGAATATGGCACTATCATTGTTATTGGTTTATTAGGATAATCACTACCAACCTTGCCTTGAACATCTTTTGTTTTTCCTCCACTACTACAAGCTGTAAAAAGTAAAGGAGCTAGTAACAAACAGGCTAATGATTTAATTTTTGACTTTTTAATATTTAACATTTTATTCTCCTAATCATGTAAATTTATTTAAAAACTATAAACGTCTTTTATGATTTCAAACTCTTTATCATCAAGTAATTTATCCACCCAATCTCTATTAATATCATGATTTCTAGTCTTTACTAATTTTATTTCATCTTTTGCTTTAAATTCCTTTGCATCTTCAAGAATAAACTCCGCATCATTTTTAGGAATTACAACTACTCCATCTGGATCGGCTAGAATTATATCTCCTGGATTTACTGAAATACCGCCACAAGAGATTGGAACATTTATTTCTCCTGGTCCTTCTTTATAAGGTCCTCCTGGTGTTGTTCCTGTACAGTATACTGGAAAATCCCAGTGACCAATTTCATCAATATCTCTTATTGGACCATCTAAAACTATTCCTGCAACCTTTTTTATCTCGTAGAGATATGCCATCATAACTTCTCCCATTAATGCTCTGGTATTATCTTCTTCATTAGAAACAACAAGTACATCTCCTTCTTCACAAATATTTAGTGCTGCGTGAAGTGCTAAATTATCTCCTGCTCTACATTTAACTGTTAATGCTGGTCCACACATCATCTGCGCCTTAGGACTACTAACTAACTTAATTCTTGGGTTCATTGCAGAATTTCTTCCCATTACATCTCCAGTATTAGATGCTGGGATTTTTTTAAATTCTTCAATTAATTCTTTATCTGGCAAATTTCTTTTTAAAAAAATTCTCTTTCCTACTGACATTTTATTTGTTTTCCTCCTTTAAAACGTTTACTACATCAATCCAAGTCTTTTTATCTTTTTCAGCAACCTTTGAAAAATCATAGGCAGCTAAAATTTCAAGTTTTTTCTTGGTTGCCTCGCTCATTAATGAATTTAGATTTTTTTCTTCTAGCATTTCTATACTTCCACCTAATTCAAAAGCACGCCTTTTAGCATGAATTGCTGAACCCGTTACTAATCTATTTAAATGACTAATAAAACTTGTTCCATCCATACTGTCACTGATTGAATTTAGAACATATTTTGAAACATCATAACTGTCAGAAGCCATAACTAATTCAGTCATTAATGCAGATAATCCTTTCATAAATATACTTCTTATCAATTTGATTGAAGTTGCAGAACCAGGCTGTTCGTTAACATAAGTAATATTCATCCCATATTTTTTAAAATCATCAATAAATTTTTTTGCTTTTTTACCACTAACATAAAATGGTACTTTATGTTTTAATTTTGGTAATGATCCTAACATAGATGCGTCTAAATAATGTACATTGTTTTTCTCTAAAATTTTTTTACATTCACTTTTTATTGCTGGTGAACTTGCACTAACATCAACGTATAAACAACTTTCTTTTATGTAATTACTTATTACTTTACAAACGTCTAAGGCTACGAAAGCAGGAACAGCAACAAATACATAATCTATATCATCAAAAAACCCTTCATATGAATCCGTTACTTCAATTTTTAATTCTTCAGCTCTCTTTTTTATTAATGAATTATATTCGTCATTGAAAACATTAACATCATAGGCTTTTATATTATTTAGCCCTTCACTAATAAATCCTTTAGCCAAACTATAAGATGCTTCGCCAAATCCAGCAAATCCAACATTCATACTTTATCTTCCTCCAATTGTTTTTTCTTTAAATTTATGATAACATTTACCTATGTTAAAGACAATTTTGATTTTTTTCATTTTTTGACAAGTTTATCTTGTGGAGGTAATTATGAATTTTTTAAGTTTATACTATTTTGTAGAATTATCTAAAGATTTGCACTTTACTAAAACTTCTGAGAGGTTGTTTATTTCTCAACAAACCTTGAGTAATAATATAAAATCTCTTGAAAGTTATTACAATATAAAGCTTATTAATAGAAAACCAAAAGTTACTCTAACTTACGCTGGAGAAAAACTTTTAGCATTTGCGAAAGAATTATTAATAAAGAATAGAGATCTTGAAGATATGTTTTCAGATATTAACGAAGATTTATCTGGCTCTTTAAAATTCGGTGCCAGCATATCAAGAGCTACAATATCTCTTCCAAAAATATTTCCGGTGTTTACACAAAAATACCCTAATGTTCAAATAAATTATATAGATGATATTTCAAAAAATTTAGAACCTTTAATAGTTAACAACGAGCTGGATTTTGCAATAGTAATAAGTGAAAGACCTGGACTAAAAATTAAATCCTTGAAGCTAATGGATGATCAAATATACCTATGTGTTACCGATAAGTTATTAAAAGAATATTATCCAAATGATTTTGAAAAAATAAAAGAAAAATCAAAAAATGGAGCATATGTTGAAGATTTTAAATTACTTCCTTTTTCAATGCTGTCAAATAGATTGGGGAATAGAATAGAAAGCTTCTTCATTGAAAAAAACTTAGAACCTAAAATAAACTTTTCTAGTACCTATTCTCAACTTATTTTGCCTTTTTGCTCGAAATCTTTATCAGCTTGCTTTGTGAGCCATGCAACACTTATTTGTTTAAAAGAAGATGTAACAAGCGATATGAATATATTTCCATTATTTCATAATGGAGTTGCAGTACGTAGACCAATTTCACTGATAACCCAAAAAGAAAGGTATATGAATTCCTATTCAAGATTTTTTCAGTCATTAATAATAGAGCATTTTAATAATATAAAAAACATAAATCTACATGATTATCTTTTTGAAAAATAAAAAACCGAAGTCTTTAAACTTCGGTCCTCTTATTCGTTTGATTTTAGTGCATCTATTGCATTTATCTTTTTTATTCTAAAATGGAATATTATCATTATAACTGTGTTTACAGATACTGTTATTATTCCCGCCAGTATAAAAGATTTTGCAGTCAATTTTTCTGGTAGCATTGACATTAAAGGCACAACTATTTGTAACACAGAGTAGTGTAAAATTTTACCAACCACAAGCCCTATTAATATTCCAATTATTGCAAGGATATAAGTTTCCTTGTAAATATATGCCGTCGTTTCTTTTGGATAAAATCCTAAAACTTTTATAGTTGAAACTTCTCTTATTCGCTCTTCGATGTTTATATTTGTTAGATTATAGAGAACTACTACTTCCAAAATTGTCGTTACAATTAATATTATTATTTCAACTTTTGTTATTGAATATAAAAATTGGTTTAATATATCCTTCATGTCGTCAACATCTGCAATGTTAAAAACAGATTTATTTTCTATTGTAGTTTTTGTAAATTTATCTTTATCAAAATTTTTTGGCAACTTTATTAAATCTGTATTTGGAACAAATTCTGACCCTGTTACCTTTTCAAAATAATCTTTGTTCATGTAGACATTATGTCCAATGTAGAATTCTGTGATGCCTGAAACTTCTACTTCAAATTCATTTCCATATACATCACGAAGCTTTAAAGGGTCCCCAACTTTTATTTTTTTAAGTTTAGAAAGTTTTTCTGTGATTATTGCACCTCTCTTTGAAAGATCAAGTTCTTCTCCACTGTCTTTATCCCTTAGAGATATATAGTCTTTAAACTTTTCATTATCACTTGGCACAATTACATTTACATTTTGGTCTATCTCATCATAATCCATGGTGAATAATTCTTCATATGTCTTTGTGTAAGCTAAATTTTTATCTTCAATACTCTTTCTATAATTTTTATAGGATTCTTCGTCAAATTTGCTGTCGTATAAAACCGAGATATCGTATTTTAAAATGTCTTTAAACTGTAATTTTTCTACATTTTTAACAGATTCTGAAAGTCCAAAACCAAGTACAAGTAATGCTGCACAACCCATGACGCCGACTACTGTCATAAACATTCTCTTTTTCGACAAAAATAAATTTCTTGCAGTTACTTTTGATAAGAAACTCAAATTGTTCCAAATAAAGGGAATTCTTTCTATTAAAATTCTATTTCCCTTTGAAGGTGCTTTGCTTCTTAGAAGATAAGCTGTTTTTTCCTCTAAATTTTTATTAACTGTTATTATTGCCGCAACAGTTGTAAATAAAAATCCAATAGCAATGGCAAATATTATTCTCAGTGGAAATACATTTATTATCAAATGGTTCTCAAAAATTGTCTTTGTGGAGTAAGCATTTCCAATAATATAAGTTAAAATATAAGATCCACTTATAGCTCCTAAAGTTCCGCCAATTATTGATGCAAGTGATCCATACAAGAAAAATTTTCGCCCAATTTCTCTATTTGCGTAACCCAATGCCTTGTATGTTCCAATTACAACTCGATTTTCGTCCACCATTCTAGTCATTGTTGTAAAACAAACTAATAGCGCTATTGCAAAGAAAAATATTGGAAAGATAAAGGAAAGCCCGTCAACTCTTTTTGCATAGTCTATATAAGTGTTGATGTCGCCAGACAAATGTCTAGGTGTGATTCTGTATCTAGGTTGCTTTATTAGGCTCAAATATTTTCTTCCATCGGCAATTTTTCCTCTTGCATCAGAAATTTTCCCTTCTGCTTCTTTGGATTTATCATTGTATTCACTTTCACCCTTTTTCAAGTCTTTCTCTGCCTTATAGAGTTTTCCCTTGGCGTCATCTAATTTATTTTTTCCACTTTTTAACTCTTTATCTAGCTTTTCTTCTCCTCTTTTTAATTCATCAGTGCCAGATAAATATTTTTCTTTTGCTCTTGAAAGTTTTTCTCTGCCTTCAAGATATTCACTCTCTTTTTCATCGAGTTCTCTTTTTCCACTTTCGTAGTCAGCATTGCCTTTATTTAATTTTTCCTCGGACTCATCTAATTTATTTTTTGCTTTTGCTAATTCAAGTTTCGCGTCCTGTAATTTCTTTTTATTTTTTTCTATTTCCTCTTTATTTTTTGCAAATTCTTCTTCGCCCTTTTCTGCTTCAGCAATTCCTTCTTCAAGTTGTTCTTTACCTTCTTCAATTTGTTTCTTGCTGGCATCTAAGGTTGCTCTCGCCGATACTAATTTTTTTTCGTTTTCGTCAATTTGCTGAATTCCTGCTTTACCTTCTTTTACTTTAGCTTTTAAATCATTTAAATTTCCAGAAATTCCACCTGGAACTTTTTTATTTATTTCTTCAAGTGCATTATCTATTTCTTTCTTAGAATTGTTTAAAAATTCTAATTTTTTACTTAAATCATCTTTATTTTTTTGAAGTCTACTCTTTTGCGCATTTAATCCTGCAAATTCAGCACTAAGTTTTGCCTTTTCATCTTCTGACAAATTCGGATCTTGAAGTTTTAAGTTTATATTAGCAATTTCGTCATCAATTTTTGAAATTCCTGCATCTACTTGGTTAATTTGTTCCTTTGTGCTTGCTATTTCATCTTCGATTGTAGGAAGTTTGCTTAAAATTTCTTCTGTACTATCTAAAATTTTATCAATGGCATAAATCTTTTCAACGGCATCTTCATAAGAACTTGCACCCATTTCTTTTACAAGCTTTGCCTTTCCAGCGTCAAGTTGTAATTTTCCGCTGTCGTATTCTTTTTCGCCATCTTCATATTTTTTTATACCTTCAGAGAGCTTAGCTTTTGATTCTTCAATTTTTTGCCAACCATCATCTAACTTTTTTCTGCCTTCAATAAGTTGATCTTCACCTTGCTTTAAAGCCTTTTCTGAAGCTTCTGCTTCGCCAAGTCCTTTTTGGTATTTTTCCTTACCTTCGACAAGTTCTTTTTGTCCAGAATTTAACTCACTTTTTGCGTCATTAAGTTTTTTCTTTCCTTCACTTAACTTTTCATAACCGTCAATAAGTTTTCTCTCTCCATCATTAATTTCCACAGATGCTTTATATAATTTATTTCTATTTTTTGAAATTTCAGACTCTGCGTCAGTTTTTTCTTTATTGTACTTGTCAAGACCTTCTTTATAATCCTCTTTTCCCTTGTTGAGATCCTCACGACCCTTTACAAGTTTATCTTTTGCATCAGTTAGCTTTTCCTCTGTATCTGAAATTTTATCTTCAGCATCATTTATCTTTCCAGAAATTTCATTTTGAATAGAAATAAATCTCTCTTTAGGTCTGTTTTTAAGATCAATTTTTATTTCCCGAGTTTTTTTGTCCATGTATTCCACATAATCTTTGTCGGAAGTCATTAGACCTTCTGTTCCCAAAAATTTTAATTTTGCAAGGGTTGGTTCACCTGAGAAATTTCCGTCATCAATATAGGCAAAATAGGAAATTTTTCCATATCCTCTTTCAGAATAAGTCCCTTTTTTATCTTCAAGGAAATCCAATGAATTTGCAAAACCAACAATCTTGTAGCTAAGCCTCTTTAAATCATTATCTTTATCGTCATCATTATCTTCTTGGAAAGAAATAATGTCACCAATCTTTTTACCTTCCCTTTTCATTCTTGAATCGAGGACAATTTCGTCAGGATTTTTTATGTTTCTTCCCTCAACAATTTCAGGTTTAGAAATTTCATAGGGCATATTTAAAACTTTGATGACAATAGAGTCCCCCTCCAAAAAAACATCTTTATCGTAGCCATATTCAAGTTCTGAAATGTCATCTTCTCCTTCAATAATTTCTCTATCTTTGTCTTCAAGACCTATGGGTACAGAAATTTTTATGTCCTCTTGATTTAATTTTTTTATCTTGTCATCAATTGTGTTTCGCATAACTTTTCCCGTAGAAATTAGTCCAATTAATACAAAAACACCTAAAAAGATAATTATTAAAATTGAAATAAATCTTGGAAGAGAATTTTTTATCTCTCTAAAATTATCTTTATCGCGAGCTTTCACGCTGCACCTACCATTCTATTTCCATAATATCTTTAGGATTTTCATTGATGAAAACATCTTTCACCTTTGCATCAGCAATTTCAATTAATCTATCGGCACTATTTTTTATCGCAGAATTGTGAGTAATTAAAACCACTGTTGTATCTGTTGTTCTAGTTAAATCTTGCAATAATTTTAAAATTTGCTTGCCTGTATTATAGTCAAGAGCACCTGTCGGCTCATCACAAAGAAGTAATTTAGGGTTTTTTGCAATTGCCCTTGCGATTGAAACTCTTTGTTGTTCGCCACCAGATAATTGCGATGGAAAATTATCCATTCTTTCGCCAAGACCCACAGATTTTAAAACCTCAACAGGATCTTTTGCGTGCTTTACAATTTGTGTCGCAAGCTCAACATTTTCCAGCGCAGTAAGATTTGGAATGAGATTATAAAATTGAAAAACAAAACCCATATCGTATCTTCTATAAGTTGTAAGTTCTCTCTCGTTGTAATTTGCAATATTTTTGCCATCAACTAAAAGTTCACCGCTTGAAGCCGTGTCCATTCCACCTAAAATATTTAAAAAAGTTGATTTTCCAGCGCCACTCGCACCTAAAATTATTGCAAATTCATTTTTTTCTATTTCAAAATTTAATTTATTATTTGCCATCATAGCTCTCTCTCCAACTTTATAAACCTTTGAGAGATTTTTAACTTCAATAAAAGCCATAATACCATCCTTTTAATATAAACTAAAATTCATTTATCACTAAATGAACATAGTGTTGATTCTTTTATTTGAACATTATATAATCAAATTTAAAGAAAAACAATAATCATTCAATCTACATTTGTTGATTTAGTGGAGGATAAATGAAGAGACAAACTAATAGTAAGGAAAAAATTAAAAGCGCTTTTGTAAGTTTAATTTCCAATATTGGCTTTGAAAAATTAACTATAACAGATATTACAAGGCAAGCACATATAAATAGGGGAACTTTTTATCTTCACTACAAAGATAAATACGATTTAATAGAGTCCCTTGAAAGCGACATAATAAACGATTTGGAAAAAATCTTTATTCAAGAAGTCGATGTAACTGGTAAGGATTTAACGGATTTAATTTCTTATAAAATAACATTAAAATCCATAGGATATTTAAAGGATAACTTTGACTTAATAAAAGCCCTTTATGTTGCAGAAGGCGAATCAAAATTTATGCTAAGCCTTAGAAATATTTTAGAAAAACTATTATTTATAAAACTTGCCGGCTCTACTAACTTAAATTTTCCGAAAACTAATATACCAATTGAATATTCCATTGAATTGCTTTTGTACTCTATAATTAGTATTATAAGTCTTTGGATAAGACGAGACGGAAAGGAAAGCCCAATAGAAATTGCAAATATAATAAATGCTTCTAAAAATATAGCTCCCATAGACTTGCTTTCAAAATAAAAAGCGCCCATAATTGAGCGCTACTTGTAATAAAATAATCTTCCTACAATAATATTTTTACTTGAAAAATATTCCGACGATTTTATCATCTTTATTGAAACTTACTCTAAAAAGTATGTCTTTTTTATCGTATTTTACTTTCTGCAAGATCGTAAAATAAGTTTCTCCTTTATCTTTATCTTTCTCATAAATCCCCTTTGCTTGTCCAAATTCAACAAATTTTCCATAATCATCAAGATTTTTATAAGCTTCTTCAAAGATTTCCTTCTTAAATCCAAGAGATTTTTCTGTCAAGTCAATAAATTCAGCTGTTTTTCTTTCATTAATTAAACTTATTGCAGTCTGTGCTTGTTTTTCATACTTAGAAAAATCATCATCAGACATTTTCTCACTCTTTGAACCACAACCAACTAGAAATAAAGCCATCACAATTAAAATTAAATTTTTAAAATTTCTCATTATTAATTCCTCCTAAATTAATATTGACAATGAAAATCAAAATAAATATACAAGTAGCTGTCCATATTCCATATAGCATAAAATTGTTAAAATCAAAGATATGTTTTAATGGTATTAAATAATCAAAAATTCCATGCATCATTATTGCTAAAATTAAGTATTTATATTTCTTATTTCTAACAAAACCAGTCCATATTAAAACCGTCATTCCAACGTGAAATATCATTGCTAATATTCTTTCATAAACACCTAAAAAAATTTCTGAATTTGTAATTAAATTAAGGCTATTAAAGCTTATTGCAAATACATATATAACTTCTATGAAACCATGTCCCAGTCCAAAAATAATAGCATCAAGCTTAGATTTGCTGTCTTTTAAAAATTTATCCTTGAAAATAAATCTACATCCTTCTTCAAATATGCCTGCACTTAATGATAGTATAAAACCATATAACAATGGATATAGTATTTGAAAATTATAAATTAATAGACTATTATTTAAGAACTTTAAAATAGGTAAACGCAGGCACAACTGTGATATTGCAAAGCATAGCATTCCCAACAAAAATAATTTTAAAAATTTTTTCATATCTCACAAACTTTCTATTTAGATGTATTTCTAAATATAAAGTAGCATTATTTTTTCTCTTTGTCAATCTTTTTACTTATGTTTTTAATAATATTTAAAAAAAATAAAATGTAAATCACAATTATGCTATTTTTTCTATTTAATGTAATGTTTCAATAACAATTTTTTCTATTATTATTGGCTGCTCTCTAATAGTAATTTTTATTAGCTATAAAACATTTTGAGTGTTTTTCGTTTTTAAAGAAAACAATAAATATATGTATAAAAATAAGCACTCAGTATTTGAGTGCCTAAACAGTGAAGAAAATAAAAATCCACTCTAAAATTGAACAATTTTTAGCTTTCTTTATAAATTAAACTAATTTATCTTTAGAGTTTGTTCTAAAACCTCAGCAAATTTTTTAGTTATTAAATTTATATAAATAAATTCATATTAGAGTTGTCATTATCTGAAAGCATTGTTGCAACTCCACCTACTTCTACTCCATCAATCAATTCTTCTTTTGAAAGTCCCATTACATCCATAGACATTTGACAAGCTGTCATTTTAACTCCTGCTTTTTGAGCATTTAATATAAGTTCTTCTAAAGATGAAACTCCCTTATCCTTCATTACTTTTCTTATCATTTTTGATCCCATTCCAAAGAAATTCATCTTAGATAGGCCAAGTTTTCTCGAAGATTTTGGAAGCATCTTTGAAAACATATTTGACATAAAATCTTTCTTAATCTTTGGAGCCTTTTCTTTTCTTAATATACTTAGACCCCAAAATGTAAAAAACATATTTACTTTATTTCCCATTGCTGCAGCACCTGTGGCAATTATAAAAGAAGCTATTGCTTTGTCTAAATCTCCGTCAAATATGATCATTGTCTTTTCTTTAATATTTGTGGCTTTTTTTTCTGCCTTTTCTACGCCTTTGCCCTTTTGAATTTTTGCAGAAAATTTCCCTTTATCAGCACTGCTTTCTATTAATGTATTTCCTGTATTATTTGCCCATGATTTTATATCTCTAGCAAAGCCTGGATCTGTTGCCAAAACTTCTATTATTTCCCCAGGAGATAGATTATTCATTGCTTCTGATACTTGAACTATTGGACCAGGACATGAAAGTCCGCATACATTTAATGTTTTTATTTTTTTATTATCATCTTCATTTTTATTTTCAAAGTTTTCAAATTTATCCTGTTCTGTTGACAAATCTGAGTATTTTGAAGACTCTTCTATATCTAAATAAGTTCTATAACCACCTAAAATATTATGAGCTCTAAATCCCTTTTGTTTTAATATTCTCTCAGCAATATAACCCCTTATTCCAACTGCACAATAAATTGCATACTCTTTATTTTTATCAAGTTCATCTACTCTATTTCTAATTTCAGTAAGTGGCATAGATATAGCTTTATCCATCATCCCTGATACTTGCTCAATTTTTTCTCTAACATCAAGTATAGTGTATTTTGATTTATCATCTTTTAATTCTTGTAATGTAATTGGTTCAGTAAGTCCTTCTAATATATTTGTCGCCAAATATCCTGCAAAATTAACTGGATCCTTAGCACTTGAATATGGCGGAGCATATGCAAGCTCTAACTTGCTTAAATCATATACATTTCCTTTAAAATATATTGTCGTTGCAATTGTATCTATTCTTTTATCTACTCCATCATAACCTACTATTTGAGCGCCTAAAATTTTACCATCTCTGCCAAAAATTAATTTAATAGTCATAGGAAGTGCCCCAGGATAATATCCCGCATGAGACATTGGGTGAACTAAAGAAATATAATAATCCTTTTTATACTGGTATCCCTTTTTATTTAGTGACTTTTCATTTAAACCCACCGTTGCAACAGTCATATCAAATACCTTTGCAACACTTGTGCCCATAGTTGCTTTATAAGTTTCTTCTTTTTCTCCTAAAATATTTGAAGCAACAGCTCTTCCCTGTTTATTTGCAGGTCCAGCAAGGGGAATCATAGTGTCTGTTCCTAATATAAAGTCTTTAACTTCAATTACATCTCCAACAGCATAAATATTTTCATCAGATGTTTTTTGAAATTTATCTACTTTTATACCGCCCTTTTCGTTTAATTCAAGTCCAGCACTTTTTGCAATTTCACTATTAGGTCTAACTCCAATAGATAAAATTGTCATATCCGTTTCTAATTTTTTTCCAGATTTTAATTTTATAACTTTTCCTTTATTTTCTGTTCCTTCAAATCCTTCACCAAGTAAAAGTTTCACACCTTTATCTTCTAAATGATTTTCTAAAATTTTTGCCATATCTCTATCTAGCGGTGGCATAACTTGATCTGACATTTCAACAATAGTAACTTCTAGGTCCTTTTCATATAAGTTCTCTGCCGTTTCAAGCCCAATGAAGCCTCCTCCAACGACTACCGCTTTTTTAGGTTTTTCTTTTTCTATAAAACTATAAATTGCATCAACATCTGGAACTGTCCAAAGTTTAAAAATATTCTTTTCATTAATTCCCTCTACATTTGGTATAAAAGGACTTGATCCAGTTGATAAAAGTAATTTATCATAATTTTCTTCGTATTCTCTTCCACTTGTGTAATCTATGATTTTAACTCTTTTATTTTCTTTATCTATTGATAGAACTTCATTTTCTGTTCTAATTTCAATGTTGTACTTATCTTCAATAGATTCTTTAGTAGTTACAAAAAGAGAGTCCCTTTCTTCAATTGCACCACCAATATAATATGGAAGACCACAATTTGCAAAACTTACATATTTTCCTTTTTCTAAAAGAAGAATCTCTGCATTTTCATCAAGTCTTCTAAGTCTTGCTATTGCCGTCGCACCGCCTGCAACTCCACCAACAACTATTATTTTCATTCTGCACCTCTCATTATTACTTTTACAATGGAAATTACATCCTTTCTTTCTACTGAATAATAAATTAAATTTCCTTCTTTTCTTGCTTCAACTATTCCTAAATCTCTAAGTTTTGATAAGTGTTGCGATAAATTTGATTGAGTAACATCCATACAATCCACTATTTCTGTTACATTTTTTTCTCCTTCATTAATCAATTTATCAAGTACACATAATCTCACTGGATGAGCCATTGCCTTTATTAAACTTGCTCTGTCTTTAATTATTCTTTTATGTTCTTCAGTAACTTTTTTCAAAATCAATGCACCTCGAAAATTCATCTATATTAGAATATTAGCAAATTCTAATATAGATGTCAACTTAATTAAAAACTTATTCTTTATATTATCTTATAATTATTTAATTTTCTTTACTTTCGATTTAGGTCAAAGATAGTTCCTAAATAGATTAATCTTCTATTTAATCATTCAAAAATAATTAATACTATAAACGCAAAATATAAAATCATCATATAAAAAGCACTCAGTATTTGAGTGCTTGTCTTAGTTTCTTGTCTGCTTCTTTTTTCTTCATAGTTTCTCTCTTGTCCCAGAGCTTTTTACCCTTTGCTTTTGCAATTAAGACTTTAACCTTACCCCTTTTTAGATAAACTTTTAAAGGGATTATTGTGTAACCATCTTGAGTCTTTACTTTTTCAAGGCGAAGAATTTCATTTTTATGCATTAAAAGTTTTCTCTTTCTCATTGGGTCAACATTGTAAATATTCCCCTGTTCGTATGGAGAAATGTGCATTCCATATACAAAAATTTCGCCCTTATTTATGTCGCAATAGGAATCCTTTATATTTACTTGTCCCTTTCTTATTGATTTTACTTCTGTTCCGAAAAGTTCAATGCCCGCTTCATAAGTGTCCTCGATAAAATAAAGGTGGCTCGCTTTTTTGTTGTTTGCAATTGCGTTATCATTTTCTTTACTCATCTTCATCACCTACTAATTTAAAATCAATATTTCCCATATTTAAATCTACATTAATAACTTCAATTCTTACTTGGTCTCCAATGTGAAATTCATCTTTTGTTTCATAATCAATAGCCTTGTAATTATCCACGTCAAATTCGTAATAGCCGTCCATGGATCTGTAACTAACAAGTCCCTCGATTAAATTATCAAGCTCTACAAAAATTCCAAAACTTGTGATACTTGAAACTCTGCCAACATATCTTTCTCCAATGCGTTCAGACATATACTCTGCCATTTTAATGTCTTCAACTTGTCTTTCTGCATCCTGTGCAATTTTTTCCGTCCTAGAAACTTGCTCTGCAATCTCTGGAAGGACTAATTTTAAATTTTTTATTATCCCCTTAGATAGTGTTCCCTTTAGATGTCTTTTTATAATTCTGTGGATTGTGAGATCAGCATATCTTCTTATTGGAGAAGTAAAATGTGAATAATAGTCAAAGGCTAATCCAAAATGTATGTCATTTATTTCAGAATATCTTGCCTTTGTCATAGATCTCAATGTCATTGTGGAGATGAACATTTCCTCTTTGGTGCCCTTTGCCTTTTCGAGAACTTTTTGCACATCCCTTGGCTCCACTTTTCCATCATAATTTATCATATATCCAAGTGGTCTAAGGTAGGCATTGAGTTCAGAAATTTTGTCTTCCTTAGGTCTTTCGTGAATTCTATATAAAAATGGAATGTGCTTGAAAAAATATTCCTTTGCGACGCAGACATTTGCCATTAACATAAAATCTTCAATAAGTTTGTTGGCAGACCTTCTGTCTTTCTTGTGAATATTTTGTGGCCATCCATTTTCGTCAACTTCAATTACTACTTCTGGTATGTCGAAGTCAATTGCTCCGCCTTCTTCTCTCTTTTTTTGTAAAATTTGTGAAAGTTCATACATATTGTCCAAAATTTTTTCAAGTCCAACTATGGATTCATGAACTATGTTTTTTTCCAAATAATCGGATACATTTTCGTAGACAAGTCTTTTATTTGAATTTATTACGGATTCACAGATTTCATATTTTACTACATCGCCACTTTTATTTATCTCTGCAATAACTGAAAGAGTAAGCCTATCTACGCCCTCATTAAGTGAGCATATGCCATTTGAAAGCTCAAAGGGTATCATTGGTATTACTTTATTAAGTAAGTAAACTGAGTTGCCCCTCTTGAAAGCTTCTTCATCTATTGCCCCAAACTCTTGGACATAATGTGCTACATCTGCAATGTGAACACCTAAAATGTAATTTCCATTTTTAGAAATTTCTAGGGAGATTGCATCATCAAAATCCTTTGAGTCCGCTCCGTCAATGGTAAAAATTGTTAAATCTCTAAAATCTCGCCTTCCCTTTATTTCATCAGCACTAACCTCCTGCGGCAAACTCTTTGCTTCAGAAATAGCCGCCTTATTAAATTCCATAGGAAGTTCAAGGGACGCCGCAACAGACATTATGTCTACATGAGGATCATCTGGATAACCTAAAATTTCTAGGATGCGACCCTCTGGTTTTTTGTTTTCCTCTGGCCATTTCTCAATTTTTACAACTACCTTTTGACCATTTCGCGCTCCATTAATTTTTTTCTTTGGAATGTAAATATCCATTGCCATTTTACTCTCGTCTGTAATTACAAATCCAAAGTCCCTCTTTTCTTGAAAAACACCAACAAATTTTGTGTTCACTCTCTTTATAATGGCAAGCACTTTTCCCTCAGGTCTATCGCCAGAGGAATCTTTGTACCTTCTGACAATGACTTCATCGCCATTAAGTGCAAAATTTAGATTGTTTTTTGATATATAAATATCTTCGTCAAGATTTTCCGTTATCAAAAATCCAAAACCCTTTGCATTTGTTTGAAGTTTTCCGTAAAAGAATTTGTCATTATCGACAACTCTATATTTTTTTCTAGAGTCTTCAAAAATAAGTCCTTCACTTTGTAGTTTCTCAACTATTTTTAAAAACTGTTTCTTTTCTTTATTTTTAATTTTAAATAGCTTTGTGAGTTCATCCTTTGACCTTGGCTTCGAATTTCTAATAATTTCTAAAATCTTTTCTTTAATCATTAAATTTTTGCTCCATAACTTGTCATATTAAATAAATTTGAATCAATGGAATAATTATTTTCTGCTCTTTCGCTATGTCTAGTCTTACCAAGTTCAATTAATTTTGTAATTAAATCCTTAATTTTTAATCCATCTACTTCGTAAAGATAAAAGGCAATAGAACCTGGAAGAGTGTTAATTTCATTTACATAAGCCTTTTCACCATCAACTAAAAAGTCAATCCTTGCAACTCCAGCTCCATCAATTGCAATAAAACTTTTCTTTGCGAGCTCTTTAATTTCTTTTTCAAGACTTGGTGTCAACTCAGCTGGTAGCTTTTTGTTTTGATGCTTTTGTGATGACTTTGCACCCTTTGAACCAGAGACATATTTATCTTCGTACTTCAAAAGATCCTTAAATCCTAGAGGTTCTTCTGCTGCAGAAACTCTAAGGTCATTTTCATAACCAAGGACTGCTACATTTATTTCCCTTGGGTTTACCACTGCTTCTTCTACAATTATTTTTCTATCGTAATGCGCTGCAACTTCAAGTGCCTTTGAGAGGTCAAGGGCATTTTCTACTCTTGAAATTCCAATAGATGAACCTAAATTTGCCGGCTTTACAAATAGAGGATATTTCAAATCCTTGCATTTTTCAACAATATTTTGTAAATTTTTAAGCTCTTCTTTGTAAAAATACTTATATTTTGTCATTGGAATATTTTCTGATTCAAAAACTTTTCTCATAATTACTTTATCCATGCCAACAGCTGCTGACATTACGCCACAACCAGTGTAAGGCATTCCCATAAGTTCAAAAAGTCCTTGAGTGCATCCATCTTCGCCAAAAGTTCCGTGAAGGGCAAAAAATATTGCATCAATTTTTTCATAAACTTCAACAGAATCGTACTCTGGCTTAAATAATTTCTTTTCGTTGTGCTTTACAAAATAAAGATTTTTGTCGCCATAAATTGGCTTGAAAAAAACTTCAACTCCATCGTGAAAGTCCTGATTTTTGTAAAATTTAAAATTTTTTAAACTTTCACCAGAAAGAAATTTGCCGCTCTTTGTAATATAAATTGGAATAGGATTGTATTTTGTCTTATCCATATTTTCAATAATTTGCATCCCTGTAATGACAGAAACTTCGTGTTCAACGGATCTACCTCCGAAAATTACTCCTATGTTTTCCATAATCTCACTCCTCATTGTAATTGTCAGGAAGGTCATTTTCAAAGAGAACGACATCTCCTGGCAAAGAAATCTTTGCTAGTACCTCAGTAGCTTCTGCTAGTGAAGAAACTCTGTAAATATTATCTTCATCAAAATTATTGTTTTTTAAACCTTCGTAAATTGGAAGTGTTCTCTTTTTCCCAACTAAAATTACAAAGTCGAGGACACCTGCCATTACTTCGCCTATTTTTCTGTTTTCACAAATTTCCATATCGCCAAGTTCAACCATGCCCGGCGTAATAATTATTTTTCTGTGATTTTTAAATTCTTTAAGAACATCTAGTGCTGCCCTAAATCCAACAGGGTTTGAGTTAAAAGCATCGTCAATAACTATTGTGCCATTTGTCGATGGTAGAAGTGAAAGTCTGTGTTCCACTGGCTCAACCTTTTTTATTCCCCTTTGTATATCTTCTAAGCTAAGTCCAAGCACATATGCTGCAGTTGCTGCTGCAAGTAAGTTTGAAATATTGTGTGCCCCAAGAAGTTTTGTATCGCATTTTATTTTTCCCACATTCTTGATGTGGAGCATAAATTCAGAACCAGTTTCATTAACTTTTATCTCATCAGCATAAACATCTAATTTTTCAAAATCCCTTGTACCATATCTATAAGTTTTCTTTAAAGTTTTATCCGCAAGAGGCTTTACATAATCGTTGTCGTAGTTAAATATTGCAATTCCATCTTCAGGCAAATCTTCGATTAATTCATACTTAGTCTTTTGAATATTTTCGATTGTCTTAAAAAGATGCATATGAGTTGGCCCAATTGCAGTAATTATTCCAATATCAGGTTGCACAAGTTCTGCTACTTCGTGAATTTCTCCCGGCATCTTGGCTCCAAGTTCTGCGATAAAAACCTCTGTGTCGCTTTCAAGCTCATTGTTTATAATTTTTGAAAGCCCCATAGGCGTGTTAAAGGAAGATGGAGTGTTTTTAACCCTAAGTCCTTCAGACAAAATTGTATCAGATATAAATTTTACAGATGTCTTTCCAAAGGATCCCGTTATTCCTAAAACATTTAATCCCTTTTCTTCTTTAAATTTTTTAATTTTAGCTTGCGCAGAATTGTAAAATCCCATGTTGATTTTATCTTCAGTTGGCTTTGCCCACATATTTGTCAAAATCAAAATTCTATATTGGAAAAAATAAACCAAAAAAGAAAATAAAATAGTCGAAAGTGCTGAAATTACATAAGATTTTGTAACATCAAATAATAAAAGAGAAATTACAACAATGATTACGAAAAAAATAAAATTTACAGCTTTATGCTTTTTTAAAAGTCTCTTCGCTCTATCTGTCCAAACAATAGGAGTTTTTTGATTTTTCTCCAATTTATAGACTAATTTATTCATCTTTTCTTTGTTGTTTTTCAAAAATGTCTTGTACTCGTCATTGTCATATCCTTCAAGTTGAAGCATATGAATGGGAAAATTACTCCTAATTAAAGAGTAATAAAGCGCCACAAAAATGACTAATAAATCTATTATATAAATAGGTAGTTTCACTAAAAAAATTTTCATCTAAATCTCCTAATCTAAAAAGGAATTAATAACTGCACTAAATTGTCCAAACTTATCTAGATATGAATAATGACCAGCATCTTCTAAAACCACAAGTCCAGAATTTTTTATCTCTTCTTCAAAAATCTTACCCATATAAAGAGGCGTTGCATCGTCTTTGTCGCCCCAAATGAGAAGAGTCTCTGCTTCGATATTTTTAAACTCTTCTCTTGTGGATTCATTTACAACTTTTACAAAGCATTTTCGCATAATTCCATCTGCCGCCTTATAGTCGTCGGATCCGTGATTTTTATAAAATTTTGTCAGAGCTTTTTCATCGTTGCCATGAGTTAACATATATAATTTTTTTGCAGCTTTGAAGGAATATACCTTTGTATAATAAGAAAGTTTTCTCTTTGGAATAACTCCTGATGCGTCGATAATCACTAACTTGTCTACTAGGTCTTTATTTCTCGCGCCTAAAATTGTAAGAGTTTTACCTCCAAAGGAGTGTCCAATAAATGTAGCCTTTTTTATGTTAAATTTTTCTAAAAATTTTAACAAGAAACTATAATAATCATAGGTTCCCATTACATCTTTTGGCTCCTCACTGTCGCCAAAACCCGGTGCATCATAAGCATAAACTGTGTAATTCTCTGGGATGGCATTAAAAATTGGCATAATTGATTCAATATATGCTCCCCATCCATGAAGAATTACAACGATTTTTTCGCCGCCATCTCTTTTTATATATGCAGTTTTTATTCCATCTATGTCAATAAAATTTTTATTTATTTTCATCTTCATCTTCTTCTATAAAAATTATGCAACTATCATCTTCTTTATTTACATTATCATTAAAATCTTTTTCCACATAAAGTCCGCTAAAATCATTTTTATCTTGATCTTTGTCTGAATTTTTTTCTATATCCTTTTGAAAAGTTATACTAGAACTTTCGCTTAAATCAAGACCCATTTTTAGTGAAGAAATCCTTGAAGTGTGTCTTTCGATTTCTTTTAAAGTTTCATCAACGTCAAGATCTGACTTTTCACCCTTTAAAATATTAAATTCATGACGTCCAAGAGATTCAAAAAGTTCAGATAACTTTCTCTCTTCGTTTAAAATTTCGTATTTTAACCTTGCCGTTTTCTTTATTTCCTGAGATTCACTTACAATTTTTTTCTTCAAATAATTTAAATTTTCCATTATTTCATTAACATTGCCATCGAGACTGTCAAAAAATCCCACAATATCACCTCGAATCTATGCTATTATATCAAAAAACGGCTACCTTTTAAATACTGCCCTTGTTTTCTTTGTCATTAATTGGGTAAATTAAAATTGGAGGGATATTATGGAAAAATTAACACTTTATGTAGGCACAATTTGTCCATTCTGTAAGAAAGTTGAATCTTTTATGGCAGATAATGGCATTAACTCTGTAGAAATAAAAAACATTGATGAAGACAAAGAAGCTCGCGAATATTTAATTGAAAAGGGTGGCAAAAAACAAGTGCCATGTCTATTCATTGGCGACAAGCCTCTTTACGAATCTCTAGACATTATAAAATATTTAAAGGAAAATGTAGCCTAATTTAATTAATCAAATGCAAAAAAGACAGGTGATTTATATTTCACTCTGTCTTTTTACTTCTTCTTTTGTATTTGCTTTTCTTTCTCTTTTTTCGCGATAGCAAAATATTTTTGCTTTTAGAAATATTATAAGAATTTAAAATTAAATTAATTACACTACATAGCATAATTATCTTTATGATAAATACTCTTGGAATAAAGTAATTTGTCATAATTATAAAACTAATTAATGTAAAAATATCTACAAAATATTCAAAATACATTACTTTTGAAACAATGGTATTTTCTGAAAATTTTAAATTCGCACTTAATACATTCAAAAAAAATAATATCATAATAAAAGTGTAAGTAACAATGGAAATATTAATGCTTGCAGTAATAATATATATTTGAAGCATAAAGTACATTGAAAAATTTAATACCAATAATGCTATCTCGTATTTTTCTATTTTAAATTCCTTAGTTTCGTAAAGATTTTCTATATCCCACTCTTCTGTGAGTGCCTTTAAAATTTTTGTGGTTTTAATCTTTTCACAAATCCAAGAAGGTAGTAAACTTAGGACAAAAATGCTTATTACGATTGTCTTTAGTAAATCAAATAAATTTGCACTCGCAAATCTTTTGAAATAATTGAAAATAAATAAAAAAATTCCAATTAATGCAGATATAGAAAGCATCTTCAAAAAGGCTACGAAAATTTCATAATTTTTTCCACTTAAAAGAAATCTACTTCCTTCAGTATAAGTTGTTGCAAATTCGTAGGGATTTCCAATTTTATTTAATTCTTTTTTTATATCATCTTCCGTATAAATTTCTGGAAGTCTAGCTCTCAAAATTTCTAAAAAATCATCCCTTGCATCTTTTTGCTTGTCATAAGGGATGTATCTTTGCAAATAATAAATATATCTATCGACGAGTTCATGTTCTACTAATTTCATAAAATCATCCTCATCTATATTATAAATTAAATAAAGGTTTTTTTAAATGATGAACTCTTGTTTTTTTAATTTTATTATTTTTAGATTATAATTCTTCTCAAGATTTTATTTCAATATTGGGAAAATTGCAAATTTCTAAACCTTACATTAAAAAAAGTCCTATTTCTAGGACTTTTTAATCAAGTACATAAACTTTTACATTTCTTCTGCCAAATCTATTAGCCTCAGCATTTGAATTGTAAAATAAATCAATTCTATTTCCCTTTATTGCTCCGCCAGTATCTTCGGCTGTTGCATAACCATAACTTGCGAAACCATCCATTGATTCAATATAAAGTTTTGAACCAAGAGGAATAACTCTAGGGTCAACGGCAACTGCTCCAACTCTTGCACGAGTTCCCATAGCTGTCTTTGAACCAGCTGTTGGGTCATAAGCAGTGGCTTGCATTACTATTACTCTCTTTGCATTTTTCCCATTTGGAGTTGCAACAGCTTTTTTTGTACCAACTTCTACAACTTCCTTTACAGGATTCTTAGTAATTTCGCTTTTTAAAACTTCTGTTGTTTCAAGAACTCCGTTGACATAAGTGTTCTTTAAACTTTCAACCTTTTGTCCAACTTCGCCATTAACAATTACATTTTTTTGTCCTTCAAGCATTTCTGCGTTTTCACGATTTTCTGTTTCAAAAGGAATTTCTATTTTGTTTTCAATATTTTCAACTACTACTCTGTCGATTTGAATTTCCATTCCTTCCTTTGCAATTTCATCAAGAGGAAGAGAAACTCTGTCTAGCTTGTTTAACTTTATATTCAAATTTTCAAGTACATCAGCAACTGTGTATCCATTTGCCTCAGCAATCAAAATCTTGTTGCCATCTTTAATGTGATAGGATTTTGGTGAAGTAATCATTACCTTCATATCCTTCTTAATCTCTTGATCAACACTTGGACTTACAACATCCTTATTTTTAAGTACTATACCTTCTTTTTCTAAAAATGCACCCACAGTCTTTTCATATGTAAAAACCGTCTTTGTCTTTCCATTAATATTTAATTCAACATCATTTCCTAGAGCTGTGCTAAAACCCATTGTAAGTACTGACACAAAAGCTAGAACTATTAAGATAAATTTTGCATTTTTAAAAATATTTTTCTTATTCAAATAAATAACCTCCATAACGTTACAAAGTTGTAAATTTTGTTACAATTTTGTAACCTCTTCTAACCTCATAAAAGTATAATAAAAAAAAACTATTTTGTCAATTTTTTGTAACCATTTTGTAATTCTTCTTATAAACCTTGAAATTTAGCCATTTAAAATTTAATATTATTTATATATATTTTATAAGAAAAATAAAAAAAGCTCTAAACCTTGAAATTTAGAGCTTTAAAATAAAATATTACATTTATATTACAAGTGCTATTAACTTTTTATTAATTTTTTTATGAAAAACAATAATTTTTGTATTTATTTACAGAATATTTTTTCTTTTTGCAAAATTCAAATCAATAATAACAAAGGTCAAAGACTTATTCTTTCTATAAATCTTCTCGTTATTTTAGCAGTAAACCCCCAAATAATAATGCCTTTATAATCATAAAATAGAACTTCTTCCCTTCCTCTTTTAAATTTGTAATTTTCTCCATTTGGAATCAAATGATAGGGAAAGTCTTCGTTTCTATTTACATTTAAGTCTAACTTGTAGGATTTTGGCTCAGTATCCATAAAAAATTTTAGTGGTACTGTAAAAATTTTTTCAACCTCATCCTTTGATGGACTAATTTCAAAAAAATCTTTCTTTATCTCGCCAATATAAGTGTAAATAATAGCAGAATATGGATTTACTAAAAAATCACCTTCTGAATATATTTCCACATCTTTCTCTTTTATTAATAATTCCTCACAGGTTTCACGAATAGCTGTATTTCTTGGGCTTTCATCTTTCTCAATTCGACCTCCTGGAAAAGAAATTTCTCCCGGTTGATTTCTAAGAGTCAGTGCCCTTTTTTCATACAAAAGATGAATTTCTCCCTTTCTCTTTATCAAAGGTACCATTACGGAAAACCTATTTTTAACATCTAAGGGCATTGAACTTTTTTTCTGAAGTATAGCTCTAATTTTCATTAAGTAAAAATCAGCATTAAAATCCATTTTCAATTTCCCTCATTAATTCTTCAACTGTATAAATTTTATACCTGTCTATCTTCTTTTTCTCTGCTTCCCTTTCTAAAAGTTTGTATAAAAGTTCATCATACTTAAAATTTTCTGGCATGTCTAGTTCTGCTGCAATCTTTGGTGCATACTCTTCAAATATCCTTCTTACAACTCTATTATTAATCTCATTGACTTTATCCTTTAAAATTTTGTAAATATACTTTAAACTGTCCTCTTCTTTAATTGGCAAGATATAATAGTCCTCTCCCTTTAGTCCCTTTACAGTTCTAAAGGCATCGAAGTAGCCATTTTTTATTAATTCATCAGCTCTATCTGTATCAAAACCAAGAGCTGAACCAAGTCTTTTATTTGGCTTAATAATATATTTTGCACGCTCTTCATTTTTTATAGAACTATCAGAAAGTCTTATTAATACAATATCTATGTCATCATCAATCATTTCAATTGGAGCTGGAGATGCAAACCCTCCATCTAAAAATATTTTACCGTGAAGTGGTTTTAATTTAAAGAAAGGAAGATAACAAGATGCAATAATGTAATCTTTAATTTGTCCTTTCTCAATATCCCTTTTAAATAATTTCTCAACTTTTAAATCAGATACATTTACTGTGCAAATGCCAAAATCTATATCTGAATTTCTAAGTTTGTCTTCATCAATAAACTGATCTACTAGTCTAAAAAGTGGATAGGGAGACCTTGTCAATTCAGGAATTTTTATGTCATGACTCCTAAGTTTTTCTACAATTTTCGTCAAAATATCTTGATCTTCTTCTTCAGTTTTAAGTTCATTTACAAAAGAAGAAAAATCTAAATTTTTCCAAGCTTTAAAACATTCGTAGGCATCACCTTGAGCAAACATTGCTCCATTAAAAGCGCCTATACTCGTACCGACAATTTTAGAAAAATTAAATCCCATTTCCACGAGAGCAAAATAAGCACCTACTTGATAAGCACCTCTTGCTCCGCCACCTTCAAGGACCAAACCCCACTTTTTCATTTTACACTTCCAAGTTCAGATGTACAGTGTGGACACCTAGTTGCATCAATTGCAATAGTTGACTTGCAGAAAGGACATATCTTTTCTGTCGGTTCCACTTTTTCTTCTTTTTTAAACTTGCTAGTAACTTTTGAAATTTGTTTAATCATTATAAATATTACAAATGCAATAATTAGAAAATCAAAAACTGATTGCAAAAATACGCCATATTTAACTTCAGCAGTTCCAACAGTAACACTTAAATCAGAAAAATTAACTCCACCAATAATAATTCCAATAAGTGGCATTAAAATATTTTCCACAAGGCTCGATACGATTTTGCCAAAAGCTCCACCTATAATAACGCCAACTGCCATATCCATTACATTGCCCTTAGAAATAAATTCCCTAAATTCTTCCATGAATCCCTTCATGTTCTACCTCCTAATTTTTATGGATTTCTTATTTATATAAAATACCCAACATTTTAATAAAAAAACCTATTAAGTTATACTTAATAGGCAATCTAACTTTATTAAATTTGTTTTAAAATAATTTTATTTTTATTCAGAAGTTCCATGGCATAATCGTCCACTCTATAAGCTTCGTGATAATATATGGCACAGATGCCAGCTTGAATAAGTGCCTTTGTACAATTTAAACATGGAAAATGAGTAACATAGGCTTTAGCACCCTTTACTGAAATTCCTTCCTTTGCACAATATAAAAGTGCATTCATTTCTGCGTGAATTGTGGCAATACAATGTCCATCTCTCATGGTATGGCCAACTTCGTCGCAATGAGGATTCCCCGTTACAGACCCATTATATCCAGTAGAAATAATTCTATTGTCAGAATTTACTAAAACACAGCCTACAAAGGCGCGATCGCAAGTGGATCTCGTCGCAACCATTTTAGTTATCTCCATAAAATATTCATCCCAAGATTTTCTCATTTTGCCTCCTTTGCAAGTTTATCAACAAGTTCATTGTACTTCACGCCGCTATGGGCCTCTACTTTTATAAATTTTACTTCTAATTTGTCCTTAATGTCATCGTAAAATTTTTTGTATAAAATCGTTCCTTCTTTATTTGTCTTCCAAAATCCAAGCGCCCAGGATCTTATTCCCTCGTAATCATAATGAAGATAAATTTTTCTCTTTCCAATAGATTCTGCATACTCCATGGCTTTCATGGCACCCTTAATTTCTCCAGAAACATTTCTCATCTCTGAGTCTTTGAAAAATCTCTTAGAAAAGGTATATTCCTCTTCATTATTGAACATATATACCCCATAAGAATGGCTTTTATCAAAATTCCTATAGGAACCGTCAACATATACTATTAGTTCATCCCTTTTAGCCTCTTCTTTCTTTTCTTCTTCTATTTCATTTAAAAATGCTTTTGCATCTTCAAGATTAGAAAATTTTTTAAAGCTTGCGCCTTTAAATCCCATGGTCTCTTTTTTACACTCGTCCCACGTTTTATATATGCCAGGGTTTCTTCCAACTCTTACTGCGTAATAATTCATATTCACCTCAAAATTTGTCATTTGTCAACTATGTCTACTTATTATATAATTAGAAGTAATAAGAAGTCTAGACTTTGGAGGTAAAAATGAACAAAGAACAATTTAATAGAATGAAAAATGGCAAGGGCTTTATTGCTGCCCTTGACCAATCAGGTGGATCAACACCAAAGGCACTTTTAAATTATGGAGTAACTGAAGACAAATATTCTAACGATGAAGAAATGTTTAACTTAGTTCACGAAATGAGAAAGAGAATTATAACTAATGAAGCTTTCACATCTGATAGAATTTTAGCTGCAATTTTATTTAAAGTTACTATGAATTCAAAGGTTGGCGATAAATTTACTGGCGACTACCTTTGGGAAGAAAAGGGTATAGTTCCATTTTTAAAAATTGACGAAGGTCTTGATGAATTAAAAGATGGAGCACAACTTATGAAGCCTTTCAAACATATTGATGAACTTCTTAAAAATGCTAAAGAAAGAAATATTTTCGGCACAAAGATGCGTTCTGTAATCAAGGAACTTAATGAAAAGTCAATAAAAAAAGTCGTAGATCAACAATTTGAATACGCAAAGAAAATTTCTGATGCAGGTTTTGTTCCAATTATCGAGCCTGAAGTTGACATACACGCTAAAGATAAAGCTGAAATTGAAGAAGTTCTAAAAAAATATTTAATCGAAGGACTTAAAAACTTAGAAAAAGAAAATTATGTAATGTTTAAATTAACTCTTCCTGAAAAAGAAAATCTTTACGAAGACTTATACAACTTTGACCAAACAATTAGAGTTGTCGCTCTTTCTGGCGGTTACTCAAGGGATGAAGCTAATGAAAAACTTAGAAAAAATAAAAATATAATTGCTTCTTACTCAAGAGCTTTAACTGAAGGGCTTAATGTCAACCAAACAGATGAAGAATTTACAAAGATGCTTGACGAATCAATAGGAAAAAATTATTCAGCTTCAGTTGAAAAATAGTTAATTAATTACTTAAATCTCCATTAATTTGGAGATTTATTTTTTCTTTTTTTTATTTTAATATTTAACTTAATAAAACGATTTCATTTTTTAGTGTAAAATAACTAGTTGATACACAATATTATTGACTTTATTTATTCGATAATGTAAACTATTTCATAGATAATATTCTTATCTATGAGTGCTGACCGCTCATCAAATTTTTATTTTATTAGTGGAATTTTTATTAATTTTACTAATCTGCAATCAATTTTTTGATAACCGGGGTTCTCAATTTGGATACTGTCCGCTAGTCGACTTTTGTCGATGACCGGGGTTCCTCTATAATTATCATTATTATTTATATGGAGGTTTTTTATTTTATGAAAAAGTATCAATTAGACGTACCTACACCACATTCCTACACTTATGTTACTAAAAATTTACCAAATGTAACAGTTGAACAAAGAGAAAGAGCTCTTAAAGCTACTCACTACAATGAATTTGCTTTCCCTGCAGGAATGTTAACTATCGATATGTTGTCAGATTCTGGAACTACTGCTATGACAGATGTTCAATGGTCTGCAATGTTTTTAGGTGATGAATCCTATGGAAGAAACAAGGGCTATTATGTTCTTTTAGATGCCTTTAGAGATGTCTTTGAAAGAGGCGATGATCAAAAAAGAATTATCGACCTTGTAAGAACTGATTGTACTGATGTAGAAAAAATGATGGACGAAGTATATCTTTGTGAATATGAAGGCGGACTATTTAACGGTGGATCTGCACAAATGGAAAGACCTAATACTTTTATCATCCAACAAGGTCGTGCAGCTGAGTCTGTTTTATTTGAACTAGTTAAAAAAATCTTAAACGAAAGAGAACCTGGAAAGACTTACACAATACCTTCAAATGGTCACTTTGACACGACTGAAGGAAATATTAAACAAATGGGTTCTATACCAAGAAATTTATACAACAAAAAACTTTTGTGGGAAGTTCCTGAAAATGGTCACTACGAAAAGAATCCATTTAAGGGCAATATGGACACAGTAAAATTAGAAGAATTAATTGAAAAATTAGGACCTGAAAATGTGCCTCTAATTTACACAACTATTACTAATAATACTGTATGTGGTCAACCTGTTTCCATGGCAAATATTAGAGAATGTTCTAGAATAGCACACAAATATGAAATTCCTTATATGTTTGACGCTGCTAGATGGGCAGAAAATGCTTACTTCATTAAAGTAAATGAAGATGGATACGCTGACAAATCAATCCCTGAAATCGCAAAGGAAATGTTTTCTTATTGTGATGGATTCACAGCTTCCCTTAAAAAAGATGGACATGCAAATATGGGTGGCGTTCTTGCCTTCAGAGATAAAGGACTATTTTGGAAAAAATTCTCCGACTTTAACGAAGATGGCTCAGTAAAAACTGACGTTGGTATTTTATTAAAGGTTAAACAAATTTCTTCTTACGGAAACGACTCTTATGGTGGAATGAGCGGTAGAGATATTATGGCACTTGCTGCTGGACTTTATGAAGCTGCTAAGTTCGATTACCTTGACGCTCGTGTAAAACAATGCGAATACCTTGCACAAGGATTCTATAAGGCTGGAGTAAAGGGCGTTGTACTCCCTGCTGGTGGTCACGGAGTATACATCAATATGGATGAATTTTTCGACAATAAGAGAGCTCCAGAAACTTTTGCTGGTCAAGGCTTTTCTGTTGAATTAATAAGAAGATATGGAATAAGAACTGCTGAACTTGGAAACTATTCTATGGAATACGATTTAAAAACTCCAGAACAACAAGCTGAAGTTGCTAATGTAGTTCGTTTTGCAATAAACAGAAGTCAACTTTCTAAGGAACACATGGATTATGTAATTGCAGCTGTAAAAGCTCTTTACGAAGATCGCGCTACTATTCCTAATATTAGAATAGTAAAGGGCAAGAATCTTCCAATGCGTCACTTCCACGCATTCCTAGAAACTTATGAACCTTCTGAAGATGAAAAATAATGAACTTAATTAAAATTTAATATTAAATACCCCTTGCAAAAAGGGGTATTACCCTATTTTAAGGAGAATAATTATGGATAACAACTTAAAAGCTCGCGACGGTTTTAAAAGTAA